>JAKBCO010000271.1 GCA_021807785.1 Pseudomonadota bacterium | reverse complement strand
TGATCGCGGCGCCGTGGGCGGCGGCGAGTTCGGCGGCGGCGGCGGCGAGCTCGGCCGGACCGAGCAGGTTGGGCGGCAGGTTGATGAGGTCGCGGACCATCCAGATCGCGGCGGCCTCGGCGGCGCCTCGGCAGGCCGGGTCGGCGGCGAGCCGGGCCGGGGCGCGCTTGCCGGGGCGGAAGCGGGTGAAGCGGTAGGCGCCGAGGCAGAAGCCCAGCACCGCGGCGGTGGCATCGTAATCGCCGGGGGCGAGGCGCCAGGCGGTGCCTTCGGGCAGGCGCATGGCGGCGGTGCCGAACGCATGGGGGGAGCGATCGGTGCCGAGGCCGAGCACGGCGCCGGCCAGCCCCTGGGGGCCGGGGAGGAGGACCGGATCGCCGGCGGCGGCGCTGAACCCGGCGGCGCGCAGGAAGCCGGCCTGCTCGGGGGGGAGGGAGTCCAGCAGGGCGGCGAGGCCGGCGGGGCGGACGGGGTGGAGCGGCAGGGCAGGGGCGTCGGGCGGGGCGAGGCAGTCGAGGTCGCGGTGGGGCATCGGGCGGGGTCCTTGCGGGCGGGCGCAGGATGCCGGGGTGGGGCGTGGGGGGGAAGGGCCGGATATCGTTCCGGAATCAGAATCCCAAGGACGTGTATCCGCATCGCCGAGGAGAGACATGCGGCGCGAGCGCGCGTCGATGACATTCCGGAATGCCGACGGTCATCGTCTCCCCACCCCACCCCGGTTGCCAGCCCGCCGCCCCCGCCGTAGCGTCCCTCCACACCCAAGGGACGGAGCAAGCCATGAAAGTCGGGACCGCGATCGCCGAGATCATGAAACGGGAGGGCGTCGAGATCCTCTGCGGCTACCCGGTCAACCACCTGCTGGAATACGCCGCCGCCGCCGACATCCGCCCGATCATCGTCCGTCAGGAGCGGATCGGGCTGCACATGGCCGACGCCATCTCCCGCGTCACCTCCGGGCGCAAGGTCGGCGCCTTCTGCATGCAGCACGGCCCGGGGGCCGAGAATGCCTATGGCGGCGTCGCCCAGGCGTTCAGCGAATCGGTGCCGCTGCTGGTGATCCCGCAAGGCTACCCGCGCCGCATCGCCGGCATCGACCCCAACTTCTCCTCCGCGCGGGAAATGCGCGGCGTCGCCAAATCCGCCGAATGGGCGGTGGTGCCGTCGGAGGTCCCGCACGCCATGCGCCGCGCCTTCTCGCGCCTCAAGAACGGGCGCGGCGGCCCCTGCATCGTCGAAATCCCCACCGACATCTGGGGCGACGAGATCGGCGAGCTCGATTACACCCCCGTCCTGCGCGTCCGCAGCGGCCCCGCGCCCGATGACGTCGCCCGCGCCGCGGCGCTGATCCTGGCCGCCAAGCGCCCGGTCATCTATGCCGGCACCGGCGTCCACTGGGCCGGCGCCTGGGCCGAGCTCCGCCGCTTCGCCGAGCTGCTCGGCGCGCCGGTCACCACCAGCCTCGGCGGCAAGAGCGCCTTCCCCGAGGATCACCCGCTCTCGCTCGGCTCCGGCGGCAACGCGGTGCCCAAGCCCGTGCATCATTTCGTCGCCAACGCCGACCTTGTCATCGGCATCGGCTGTTCCTTCACCGAGACCAATTTCGGCATCAAGTTCCCGAAGGGCAAGCGCTTCATCCAGTCCACCAACGAGCCCGACCATCTGGCGAAGGACGTGCCGCTGGCGGGCGCGCTGCTGGGCGACGCGCAGCTGGTGCTGGCGGCGCTGATCGCCGAATTGCAGCAGACCATCAAGGCCCCGCGCGACGCCTCCGCGGTGGTGGCCGAGATCGCCCGCGTGCGCGAGGAATGGATGGCCGAATGGCGCCCGCTGCTGGAGCATAATTCGGCGCCGCTGTCGCCCTACCGGGTCATCGCCGAGCTGATGCGCGCGGTCGATCCGGCCAACACCATCATCACCCACGACGCCGGCAGCCCGCGCGATCAGATCTCGCCCTTCTGGGTCTCCACCGCGCCGATGTCGTATATCGGCTGGGGCAAGACCACCCAGCTCGGCATGGGGCTCGGCCTCGCCATGGGCGCCAAGCTCGCGGCACCGGACAAGCTCTGCATCAATCTCTGGGGCGACGCGGCGATCGGCTTCACCGGGATGGATTTCGAAACCGCGGTGCGCGAGCGGATTCCGATCCTTTCCATCCTGCTCAACAATTTCTCGATGGCGATCGAGCTCAAGGTGATGCCGATCTCGACCGAGAAATACCGCTCGACCGACATCTCCGGCGACTACGCGGCGATGGCCCGCGCGTTCGGCGGCTACGGGGAACGGGTGACCGAGCCGGGCGACATCGCCGCCGCGATCCGACGTGGCATCGCCCAGACGCGGGAGGGCAAGCCGGCGCTGCTTGAGTTCATCACCGGCAAGGAGACCCGGGTCTCGAAGTTCTGAGGCGCGCGATCGCGTCGCCGCCTCTCCATACCAGCCGGCGTTGACCCATGAAGCATGGAGCAACGCCGGCTGGTATGGCGGCGTTCATTCACGAACCGCCATCGGCGCCAGCGGATAATCCACCTCCGCCGTATAGACCGCCTGCGTCTTACCGAGCCGGGATGAAAATAAGGTGAAATGTTCCACCGTCATCGGTTCGGCGCGGAACAGGTTGTGGGTCTGCACGAAACCGGCGAGCTTGCCCTCCGGGGCGTCGTTCAGCCGCGCCAGGGTGACGTGGGGCTGGAAGCGCCGGCGCTCGGGCGGCAGCCCGGCGCGTTGCAGGGCGGTCTCGATCTTGGCTTGCAGGCGGTCCAGCGGCTCGCACCGCGCCGCCCCCACCCAGAGCTGGGTGTCGCGCCCGGCCTTGCGGAAGGTGCCGACGCCGGCGAGCGTCAGCACGAAGGCGCGCCCGCGCAGGGCGGCCAGGGCGTGGTCGATCTCCTCCGCCTGGTCGGGGGCGACCTCGCCGATGAAGCGCAGGGTCAGATGGTGGTTCTCCGCCGGCACCCAGCGCGCGCCGGGGATGGCGCTGGCCATCGCCGCCAGCCGGGCGCGCAGCGCGTCGGGCAGATCGAGGGCGACGAACAGCCTCATCGCGCGACCGCCCGCGCCATCGCCAGCACCCGTTGCACATAGGGCAGGATGGTCGCCACCACCCGCTTCACCCCCGTCGCGTTCGGGTGCAGCCCGTCGGCCTGGGTCAGGGCGGGAACCCGGGCGACGCCGGCCAGGAAGAACGGCTCCGCCACCACCCCGGGGCGGCGGCCGAGCGCGGCATAGACGGCGCGGAACCGGCGCTCGTACCCGGGGCCGAGATTGGGCGGCGCATACATCCCCGCCAGCAGCACCGGGATATGCCGCGCCGCCAGCCGGTTCAGGATGGCGGTCAGATTGGCGCGCAGCGCCCGCACCGGCAGCGCGCGCAGCCCGTCATTGGCACCGAGCTCCACCAGCGCCGCCAGCGGCGGTCCGCGCCGGGGGATCCCCCCCAGCACCCAGGTGAGCCGCGCCCGCCCATCGGCCGAGGTGGCGCCGGAGACGGCGGCGTCGATGATCGGCACCTTCTCCCCCGCCGCGGCGAGGGCCCGGGCCAGCTGCACCTCGAACCCCTCCGCGTGCGGCAGCCCGTAGCCGGCGGCGAGCGAATCGCCGATCACCAGCAGCCGGGCCGGCGCCGCGGCGGTCAGCGCCAGCAGCGCCAGGGTGCCGAGCCTGGCCCCGACCCCATATGCTGCCGTCATGACCCACCTTTCGCCGTCCACTCCCCTGCTGCGTGCCAGGGGACTTGCCCTGACCCTGCCCGCCGCGTCCGGCCCGGTCAACATCCTGCGCGGGGTCGATCTCGACCTGGCCGCCGGGGAGACGGTGGCCCTGCTCGGGCCGTCCGGCGCCGGCAAGACCAGCCTGTTGATGCTGCTGGCCGGGCTCGAGCGCGCCTCCGCCGGCAGCCTGACGGTGGCGGGGCGGGAACTGGCGGGCCTGTCGGAAGAGGCCCGCGCCGCCTGGCGCCGCGGCCGGGTGGGAATCGTCTTCCAGGGGTTCCACCTGATCGAGACCATGACCGCGCGCGAGAACGTGGCGGTGCCGCTGGAACTGGCCGGGCGGCGGGACGCGGAGGCGGTGGCCGGGGCGATGCTGGAGCGGGTCGGGCTGGGGCATCGGGCCG
>JAKBCO010000270.1 GCA_021807785.1 Pseudomonadota bacterium | reverse complement strand
GCCTTGGAGCCGCAATGCACATCGAGGGAGACGAAGCGGATGCGCTGGTGGTCGCGCACCACCTCGTCATCGACCAGGGCCACCACGTCCTCGTCGAACACCACCTTCTTGCGATCGGCGAGGTCCTTGAAGCGGCGGAACGCATCGTTGAGCTGGTTGTCGCCCACCTTGTAGCCCAGCTGCACCAGCTTGTCGCGGAAGGCGGCGCGGCCGGAATGTTTGCCCAGCACCAGCGAGTTCTTCGCCCAGCCGACCGATTCCGGGGTCATGATCTCATAGGTCGCGGCGTGCTTCAGCACGCCGTCCTGATGGATCCCGGCCTCGTGGGCGAAGGCGTTGCGCCCGACGATCGCCTTGTTCGGCTGCACGTCGAAGCTGGTGATGGTGGCGAGCAGCTTCGAGGTCTTGAGGATGTTCTCGGTCTTGACCCGGTTGCGGAACGGGATCGCGTCGGCGCGGGTGCGGATCGCCATCACCGCCTCCTCCAGGCTGGCATTGCCGGCCCGCTCGCCGATGCCGTTGATGGTGGCCTCCACCTGGCGCACCCCGGCGCGCAGGGCGGCGATGGTGTTGGCCACCGCGAGGCCGAGGTCGTTGTGGTTGTGGGTGGAGAAGATCACCGTCTCGGCGCCCGGCACCCGCTCGCGCAGCATGGTGAAGATGCGGGTGATGTCCTCCGGCAGGGCGTAGCCCACCGTATCGGGCACGTTGATGGTGGTCGCACCGGCGCGGATCGCCGCTTCCACGCAGCGGCAGAGGAAATCGGGCTCGGTGCGGGTCCCGTCCTCGGCCGACCATTCCACATCGTCGGTGAACTGGCGGGCCAGGGTGACGCTGTCGGTGACCGCCTGCAAGACCTCGTCCGGTTCCATCCGCAGCTTGTATTTCATGTGCAGCGGGGAGGTGGAGAGGAAGCTGTGGATGCGCTTGCGCTTCGCCGGGCCGACGGCTTCGGCGGCGGCCAGGATATCCTCCCGGCCGGAGCGGGCGAGGCCGCAGATCACCGGGGTGTCGTCGCGTTGGCCGATGCTTTCGGCGATGGCTTTGACGGATTCGAAATCGCCCGGGGAGGCGATGGGGAAGCCGGCTTCCATCACGTCGATGCCGAGTTCGGTCAGGGCTTCGGCCATGCGCAGCTTCTCGGACAGGTTCATCGAGAAGCCGGGCGATTGCTCGCCGTCGCGCAGCGTGGTGTCGAAGATGATGATGCGGGTGTCGTCCAGCTTGCCGAAGCTGGGATGCTCGATGGTCATGGCGGAACTCCGGGATGGGTGCGCACGCTTGCCGTCAGGGGGTCCCCTGAGCGAAGCCGGCGGCGATCACCCCGGCAGGACGCTCAGGGGCGGATAAGTCGAAGGAGGAGCAGCGGCAGCGGCGCCGGGCCGCGCGCCAGCAACCGCGGGAGGCGGCGGGCGAGGCGGGACAACAGGGCACAGGCGCACGGCATGGGCAGGTTGTAACGGCTTCCGGACGGCGCGGCAAGGCCCTGCCGGGCCGTTCCGGGTCAGACCAGCCGGCGTTGACCCATGAAGAATGGGTCAACGCCGGCTGGTATTGGGTCGTGTTTCGCGCGCTGCCGCCCGCCAACCCGGCGCGCATACCAACCGGCTATATGGCCGGCAGCATCGGCCATATAGCCGGTTGGTGTCAGGTCCCGCCCTGCGCCTGCCGGCGCGTGCTGCCGGCCAGCTTCTCGGCCAACATGCAGCTCATCAGCCGATGCACCAGCGCCGCCAGCGCCGGGTCCTCCCGCTCCAGCCGCGCGAGCCCGTCGCGAGTCAGCACCTCGGCCGCGGTCTCGACCTCGGCCACCACCATCGCGGTGCGGGCGACGCCCGTGTAGAAGCCGATCTCCCCCATCATCACCCCGGGGCCGGCGCTCGCCACCACCAGCGGTGGCGCGCCCGCACGATCGAGCTCGACCCGGACCCGCCCGGAGACGATGAAGAGCATGGTCTCCGCCGGATCGCCTTGGCGGATCAGGGTCGCGCCGCCGGGGAAGGACTCGCGCGTCAGATAGGGGGCGAGCCGCGCCGGCGGCACCGGCTGGCCGAGCAGTGCTGCGAACATCCCGACGAAGGTGGCGGGGCGAGCAGGCAGGCCATCACCGGTGGCCGCCAGCACCTGGGATTCGGCGTGTTGCAGGCCCGCGTCCTCGCTCTCCGCCGGCACCGCGCCGCCGGTGGCCAGCGGCAGGCGCAGACGCCGGAAGCGGCTCCGCAGCGGCGGCGCGAGGCCGGTGAAGAGAACCGCGTAGCCGCGCTCCGCGGCGATCTGCATCGCCCGGCGCAGGGTCATGCCGGCGGAACTGTCCATGCCGGCCACCGCCGCGAAATCGAGGATCAGAAAGCGCGCGCCGACCGCCGGCAGGGCCTCCAGCAGCATCCCGGCATTGAGGAAGAACAAGTAGCCCTGCAGCCGCAGCAGCCGGATCGCGGCGCCGTCGCGGCGCAGCACCGCGTCCTCGGCCGGCGGGCGGATCACGCTGCTGCGATGCGCGTCGCCCGCGGCGGCAAGTCGGATCACGGAAACCCGGCGATAGTTGCCGACGAAGATCACCAGGCTCACCGCCAGCCCCATCACCACGCCGGCGAGCAGGCCGGCCCAGACGATGGTGGCGAGGACCACCAGCACCACCGCCCATTCCGTCCACGGCAGGCTGCGCCGGGTCTTCCAGGCGCGATCGACCAGCCGGTCGAGGCCGGTGGAGATCAGCACCGCCGCCACCGCGAAGCGCGGCACCACGTTGAGCACCGCGGCGCCGGCCAGGAGTGGGACCATACAGACGAGGCCGGCGACGAGGCCGGTCAGCCGATCCCGCCGCCCCATCCGCAACGCCACCGTGGTGGACATCAGCGACGGTGCGCCCAGCAGCCCGCCGGTCAGCCCGGCCGCGGCGCTGGCAAGCCCGGCCACCCGCAGGCCGTGATCGATGTCGAGCGGGCGCTTCACCTCGAGCTCGATGCCGGCGATCAGCAGGGTGCAGGAGATCGCGCCGACCAGCACGACCATCAGCACGACCGGGGTGATGGCGGCCAGCCGGGGCGGATCGAGGCCCGCCAGCGCGTGCCAGTCGGGCACGGCCAGGATGCGACCGGGCGGGAACGGCCCGAGCATCCAGGCCGCGACGGCGCGCCCGTGCAGACCGACGCCAAGCGCCAACCGGGCGAGATGAAAGCCCGCCACCGCGATCGCCAGCACCGCTGGCATGACCGCCCAATGTCCCTTGGTCCGCGCCTCCAGGACCAGCATCAGAATCCCGATCCCGAAGCTGACGCCGCACCGGAGCAGGGCGGACGGATCGGCCAGATGCACCCAGCCGCCGCCACCCAGATGGAGATCGCTGCCGAGCCCGATGCCGCCCAGCAGGAACAGCCAGCCGATGCCGGCATTGAAGCCGGCCACCACCGGATAGGGCAGGAACCGGGCGGTCGTACCGAGCCGGTATTTCCCTAGCAGCCAGAACGAAGCGCCCGCCACCAGGCTGGCGAGGCCGCAGACCATCGCCACCAGCCGTCCCGCCGCCTCCGGATCGCGCGCGATCGTCGCCGCCCCCGCCGCCCCCGGAAAGAGCGCTTCGGGGAACAGGGTGAAGACCACGACCGGGGCGAGGAGGGGAGCGCCGAGCACCGCCGGCGCCTCGATCAGCGCCGAGACGATCAGCATGCTAAGACCGGCGCCCAGAAGCACCGCGTTGATCCCGACCAGGAACGACGGGGCGAGCGGGCCGTGGTAGATCAGCCCGACGATGGCCATCGCCTTGACGATGTTCACCACGCCGACAATCACCCCGCCGATCAACGACGGAACGATCACGCCGACCCGCGCGCGCGGCATCTTGTTTCCCTCCTGCACCGGCGCCCAGGCTGCCAACCAGCGCACCGGTTGTCCAGCTTCTTCCCGCGCCGGGCCCGCCGATGCAAGCTCGGCCCGCCAGCGGGAGGGGAGCCATGTTCGCAGCCTATGACGTGTCGGCGCCGGGGGTCTTCCGCCAGCGCCTGGGGCTGGATTTCGAGGACTTCGCGCCCGGCCAGCGCTTCCGCCATCGGCCGGGCCTGACCCTGTCGCAGCAGGACAACGTGGCCGAGGCGCTGACCACCCTGAACGGGGCGATG
>JAKBCO010000269.1 GCA_021807785.1 Pseudomonadota bacterium | reverse complement strand
CCACCACCACCGACGCCGCGAAGGTCCGCATGGGTGCCTTCGCCCCCACCCTGGCCAACACCACCGACGCCGCGAAGGTCCGGCTCGGCGCCTTCGCGCCCACGCTGCCCACCACTACCGACGTCGCCAAGGTCCGCCTTGGCGCCTTCGCCCCCACGCTGCCCACCACCACCGACACGGCCAAGGTACGCATGGGCGCCTTCGCTCCGACGCTTCCGGCCACCACGGATGCCGCCAAGGTGCGTCAGGGCGCGTTCGCCCCGACGCTGGCTTCGACCACCGATACCGCGAAGGTCCGCCTTGGCGCCTTCGCGCCCGTCCTTCCCGCGCGGAAGGGCTGACGAGCCTGATCTCTCCCGTTTCCCCGGCAACTTCGGGCGGCGCACCCCACGCGCCGCCCGCATTTTTTCGCCCCTCACGTCGAGACCTGCTCCAGCACCGCGTGCGCCTGCCTGATCCCCAGGAAGCGGATCAGCAGCGCCGGCAGCAGCGCACCCGGAAACACGATCCACAGCACCCAGCCCATATGGTCGGGCCCGATCGCGAACAGCGGCCCCACCAGCGTCACCCCCGCCCACGCGCCCAGATGCCCGAGCCCGTCGGTCCAGGCGAAGGCGGTTGACCGTAGCCGGGTCGGGAACGAGACCGCCGTATAGTTATACAGATTGAACAGCCACACGATGGTGGCGACGCGCCCCAGGATGAAGCCCACCGCCATCACCGGCGCGGTCGGGTTGATCCAGATCCACAGCCAGCAGGCGCCGAACAGCACCCCCATCGCCAGCAGCACGTCGCGCCGCTCGATGCGTTCGCCCAGCCAGCCGTTCCCCACCAGCGCGAAGAAGGTTGCCGCCGAGGCGATCACCAGCAGCCCGAAGACGAAATGCGGCGAGGCGCCGTGATCGACCATGAACACCGGCATGAAAGCGCCGACGCCATAGATCATGCCCGGGTAGCTCAGCATCCAGCAGGCCAGGATGACGATCGAGCGGGTGCGGTATTCGGGGGCGGTGAAAATCTCCCGCCAGGCGCCCGGCCGGGCCGGGATCACCGGGTGGCGGCCGATCGCCGGCTCCGGCAGCGGGCCACCGAAGGCGCGAGCGCAGCGGGATTCGAGCCGCGTCATCACCGTCTCGGCGCGGTCGTGATGGCCATGCGCTTCCAGCCAGCGCGGCGATTCCGGCAGCCGCCACAGCAGCAGCGGCACCAGCCCCAGGATCTCGATCGCCGCCGAGACCCAGACGAACAGCCGCCAATGGCCAGGAATCCACCAGAACGCCAGCAGCGAGACCACCACGAAAACGAGCCCGGTGGCACCCTGCGAGGCGAGCAGCAGCTTGTTGCGCGCCTCCGGGTGGATCAGCTCCGCCAGATAGACCGCATGGGTGGCGACGATGCCGCCCACCCCGAGCGTGCTCAGCGCCGAGAGGATCACCAGCCCCCAGTAGTTGGTGACGAAGACGAACGGCCACAGGAAGAGCCCGCCCAGCACCGCCGAGGCGATGATCGCCGGGCGACGGCCGAATCGCCCGGCCACCCAGCTCATCAGGAACGCCCCCAGCAGCACGCCGAGCCCCACCTGCAAGGCCTGGATCACCGCGTACTGGGTGTCGGTGATCAGGTGGTGCGGTTTCCAGACGAACGGATAGAGCCGGGCGGCGATGCCGTCGGTATCGACGATGATGAAACCCCAGGCGACCTCCACCAGGATCGCCAGTTCCCATTGGATGCGGGTGAGCGGCAGACGGTCGATGCGCGCGGCGATGCGCCCCTCGCGCGAGGCGGATGCGGACATGGCTTCCCTCCGTGCCGGCGGGCGACGGTTGCAGCCAGGATGGCGCTCCGCCGCTCCCTACTGGACGGTAGCCTGCGGCGCGGCGCGCGGCGCTGTCAACCGGCCGGCGAGACCCGGCGGAACTTGTGCAGGCTGCGCAGGTTGGCGGGACGCTCCTGCCCCGGATGGGTGGTGGGCCAGTTGGTCCAGGAGACCTCGCCCACGTAGAGATCGCCGCGGCTGTCCACGGTGAGCCCGTGCGGGGCCATGAACTCGGTGGGGCCGAGGCCGGCATGGAGCCCGCCCAGCCGGGCGATGCGCTTGCCGGTATGGTCGTGGATGCTGATCCGCGGCCCCAGATTGGGCATGTTGAGGTTCACCGGCATCCCGGGCCCCAGCTCGCCGATGTAGCAGATCGGGCATTTGCCGGGCGGCATGAAGAGCCCGCAGGGCCGGTGCAGGTTGTTCCACTGCGCCTGGTAGCGGCCCTTGCCGTCGAAGACCTGCACCCGGTGGTTCTCGCGGTCGGCGACATAGACCCAGCCGTCGCCATCGCAGGTGATGTTGTGGACGATGTTGAACTCGCCAGGATCGGTGCCCGGCCCACCCCAGGAGAACAGCAGCTTGCCGTCCGGGGCATATTTATGGACCCGGGAATTGCCGTAGCCGTCGGAGACGTAGATGTCCCCCTCCGGCGACAGGGCGGTGTGGGTGCAGCGGTGGAACGGCAGCCCGCTCATGTAGGGGGCCGGCTTGCCGGGCAGGCCGATCGTCATCAGCACCTTCCCGTCCAGCGTGCATTGACGGACCGAGTGATCGCCGTCATCGGTCAGCCAGACCGTATCGTCGGCGGCCATGTGCAGCCCGTGGGCGCGCGGGAACAGCCCCTCGCCCCAGGAGCGCAGGAAATTGCCATCGCGGTCGAACACCATCATCGGGTGTTCGCCGCGGTTGAAGACATAGACGTTATCGTGGCGATCGACGCCGACCGAGCCGATTTCCTTGAACGACCAGCCCGGGGGCAGCTTCGCCCAGTCCAGGACCGGCTCGTAGATGTACTCGCCACTGCCGATGGTCACCATGTGCGTTTCCCCCATCAGGTTCCGACCTGGGGGCAGCTTGTCACTTCGCGCCCGGGGGGGCCAGAGCCGGCGCCTTGTGCGACCGGTGGGTGTTACAGAACGTTCACCGGGATTTGCAGATAGCGCACGCCGTTGGCCGCCGGCGGCGGCAGCTCGCCGGCGCGGATGTTCACCTGCACGGCCGGAATCATCAGCACCGGCATGGACAGGGTGCGGTCGCGCGCGGTGCGCAGGGCGATGAACTCCGCTTCCGTCACCCCGTCGTGGATATGGATGTTGGCGGCGCGTTGCTCGGCCACCGTGGTTTCCCACGCCGCCGGCCGGCCGTCGGGGCGATAGTCGTGGCAGACGAACATCCGGGTGTCCCCCGGCAGCGCGAGCAGGCGGCGGATCGAGCGGTACAGCGCGGCGGGATCGCCGCCGGGGAAGTCGCAGCGCGCGGTGCCGGAATCGGGCATGAAGAGCGTGTCGCCGACGAACACCGCGTCGCCGATCAGGTAGGACACGCAGGCCGGCGTGTGGCCGGGCGTGAGCAGCACCCGCGCCGGAATCTCGCCGAGCGCGAAGGTGTCGCCATCGGCAAAGCGGCGGTCGAACTGGGTGCCGTCCGGGTGGAAGTCGCGTTCGAAGCCGAACATGTCGCGGAACGCAAGCTGCACCGCGTCGATCCGCGCGCCGATGCCGCTCTGGCCGCCGAGCGCTTGGTGCAGATGCGCCATCGCCGTGAGGTGATCGGCATGGACATGGGTTTCGAGCAGCCAGGCCACGCGCAGCGCGCGCGCGCGCACCCGGGCGAGCAGCCGCTCGGCCGAGCGCGTGGAGGTGCGGCCGGCTTTCGGATCGTAGTCGAGCACCGGGTCGATCACCGCCGCGACGCCGGTGGCGGGATCGCTCGCCAGATAGGTCACGGTGCCGGTGTCCGGGTCGTGGAAGGCTTCCACGTCGGGCCGGGGGCGGGAGAGAGACATGCCACGCCTTCGATGGTTCGGGCCAATATATACTCCCGATGGCGCGGTTCAGAAGGGGCATGGCCGAAATCAGGCCGGCACGGGGTGGAATTTCGCGGCTTCAGTGTCATGTCATAATGTTTGGGCGCGCCCTCTCCCGCATCGCGGATCCGGCGCCGCCGCTGTTGTCGCGGCGATCGCGGCCGACCGCGCCGGTTTCCCGGAACGAGCGGCGCGGAACCGACGCGCCGATGTAATCCCCGCGCCCGGTGCGCTCCATGGCACCCGCCCCATATGGCGGGGGCCCGCTTGTCACCAGGGGCGCGCGGCCTGTCGGGGG
>JAKBCO010000268.1 GCA_021807785.1 Pseudomonadota bacterium | reverse complement strand
TGCGGGTGCGGGAGGTGGCGCGCGACAAGCGCCACAACCACGACAAGCGGCCGGTCTGGCTGGGGCCCCACCTCAAGCCGCCCGAACTCCAGCCGATCCCGTATTCGTTCCGAGGGTGAGGGGGGGGGGCCGAACGCCAAGCGCAAACGCACGCCCGGAATGTTACGTAATCATAACAAATACGGCCCCCGGCGTCCCCCTCACCCGCCCGCCGCCAACCCCAGCAGCCGCTCGGCATTCCCATGCGCAATCTTCGCCCGATCCGCCTCGGAAACCGGCAGCGCATCCAGGAACTTCCGCCCCGCCGCGTTCGGCGCGAACGGGTAATCCACCGAGAACAGGATGCGGTCCACCCCGAACACCTGCATCGCCGCCAGGAACGGCGGCAGGGTGAAGAACCCGGCGGTGGTGATCCAGACCTGCTCCATCATCGTCTGGGTCACCCCGCGCTGGAGGTACTTCTTCGCCTCCGCCGCCAAGGTCTGCTCGCAGCGGGCCAGCATGAAGGGCAGCGCCTCGCCCATATGCCCCACGACGATCCGCAGCCGCGGGTGCCGGTCCAGCGTGCCGGACAGGATCAGCCGCAGCACATGCACCGCGGTCTCGATATGCCAGCCCCAGGCGGCGGTCGCCATGGTGTAGCTCATCTGCCCGGGCAGCCCGTCGTAATAGGCCGCCCGCACCGGCGCCTCGGAAATGCCCGGGTGCAGATAGAGCGGCACCCCCAGCGCCTCCGCCCGGGCCAGGATCGGCGCGAAGCGCGGGTCGTCCAGCGCCCGGCCCTCGGTGAAGCCGTGGATCATCGCGCCCAGGAAACGATGGTCGCGCACGCAGCGTTCCAGCTCGTCGGCAGCGGCGGCGGCATCCAGCATCGGCAGATGCGCGAACCCGCCCAGCCGGCCGGGATGCGCCCGCACCGCCGCGGCCAGCGTGTCGTTGCAGTCCCGCGCCAGCGCCACCCCCTCGGCGCCGGGCACCAGCTCGGCGCCGGGGGCCGAGGCCGACAGGATCTGCAAGTCGATCCCGCTGGCATCCAGGTCGGCGATCCTGGCCGCCCCCAGCTCCACCAGCTCCGCCCGCTTGGTCACCTGGCTCCACACCACACCGGGCGGAGGAAAGCCGCGGCGGGCGATGGCGGCGGGGTCGATCCGCGCCACCAGCTCGGGGATGGTGAAATGTTCTTCGAGCGCGATGACGCGCATGGCCGTGGCCTCCCGTCGGGTTTACCGCTTTCTCGCGCGGCTCGCCGGCGCCGGCAAGTCGCCGCCGCGCTGCCGGTCTTCAACGGTGCCGATGGAAGCAAGCGACCCGGCGCTGGCGATGCTGATCCACCGGCTGATATCGCATATGCTGGCCGACAAGCTGGCGGCCAGCACCCGCCAGCGGGTCCAGGACAGCGACTGAGCGGAGCGAGGATGCTGGCGCTGGCGGAGGAATTGCGGACGGCGATCGAGAGCCCGGGCGCCCCCACGGCGGTCCGGCGCGGCGGCGACGTGGCGGTGGCGCTGCGGCGGATGCTGCGGCGCCTCGCGATCGACGCACCGGCGCGTCCCGACCTGCCGCCGTTCCGTTACAACCCCGGGATGCCGGCGGCAGCGACGGGGCGAGCGCTGGCCGGGATGCACCGGCGGCTCCACGCGCACGGTCCCGGCCTGCCCGGGCTCCTCGCCGCCGCCTTCGACCGGCTCGGCCTGGGGCCGACCGTCCCGGAGCGGCGCCTCGCCATGCTGGGGGCGGTGCTGGCCCATACCACGCCCGCGCCGCCGTTCCACGACGCAAGGCACACGCGGGAGGTGGTGGCGGATGCGATCTGGCTGGCCGCCGCCACCCCGGCGCCGCTGCGCCCGGACCGCGCCTTGCTGCTGCTGGCAGCGACCATCCACGATCTGGGCCATGACGGCGGCACCAACACGCGCGCCGATGCGCGCGGCCGGACGCGCGCCATCCCCTTCCTGCTTGAGGATCGGTCCCTGGCGCTGATGCAGCCGGCTGCCGCCGGCCTCGGGCTCGGGCGGGCACGATGGCAGGATCTGGTCGCGGTGGTACGCGCCACCGATATCGGCTTTCGCCCGGCACTGACCGCGCTGCACGACGGCCTCCCCGGCGCCGCGGCGGCACTGCCGGCCGAGCTCGCCCGGCTCGCCCGCCGCGGCGGCGCGCGGCTGGTGGCGGCGCTGCTGGCGGATGCCGACGTGATGGCCTCGGCCGGCCTGACCGCGGCCAGCCATCGGGCGCGCAGCGCGCGTCTCGGCGCCGAGCGCGGCCAGAAGCTGACGGCGGCCGACACGCTCGGCTTTCTCGAAGGGCTGCTCGGCGGGCGGTTCATCAGCGCGGCGGGACGGCAGCTGGACGCCAACATCGAGACATTGCGGCGCGGCGCCCGCTGCCCTAGCGTCGGAGCCGGCCCGGGAAAAGGGACCGCTCATGCCGGATGAGGCCGAACGCAAGCTGGTCGCGGTCCTGGCGGCCGACATGGTCGGATTTTCCCGCCAGCTCGGGCTGGACGAAGCCGGCACCCTGGCGCGGCTGGCGCTTGCCCGCAACGATGTGATCGACCCCGCCATCGCCACCCATCGCGGACGCATCTTCAAGGTCATGGGCGACGGTATCCTGGCCGAGTTCCCGAGCGCGGTGCTGGCGCTGCGCGCCGCGGTCGCAATCCAGGCCATGCTGGCCGAACGCGGCGGCAAGGCGCCGGGCGAACCCGCGGTGGTGCTGCGCATCGGCATCCATCAGGGCGAGGTGGTCATCGCCGGAGACGATCTGTTCGGCGACGGGGTCAATATCGCGGCGCGGATCGAACCGCTGGCGCCGCCAGGGGGCATCTGCGTCTCGGCGCGGGTCCATGAGGATTCGCTCGGCAAGCTGCCGCTCGCCTTCGACGATCTCGGCGAGCGGACGCTGAAGAACATTCTGCGCCCGGTGCGCGTGATGCGGGTGCTGCCGCCCGGCGCGACGCCGCCCGCCGACCCCACCCTGATCCGCCGGCCGGCCGAGGCGGACGGTGCGGAGCGCACCATCGTGCGAACCCCGGTCACGGCGCGGCATTGGCTGATCGTCTCCGCTCCGGGCGGAGCTCCGCGCCGGGTGGGACTCGCGGGCGTACCGCTGGAGATCGGCCGGCAGCCGCCATGCGCCCTGGTGCTGAACGACCCCGAAGTCTCGCGCCGCCATTGCCGGATCGTACTGGTGGACGGGCGGCCGGAGCTGACCGACCTCAACTCGACCAACGGTACGTTTCTCGACGGCAAGCGGATCGCCGCCCCAACCCGGCTGGCCCCCGGGGCGCGGGTGGCACTGGGGGCGCATGTGCTGGTCTATGAGCCCGAACGCGAGCCGGCCGATCCCGATGCCACCGGCACCCTGCACGACCCGACCGCGCCACCCGGGTTCGCCCGATGAGCCGGCCGCGCCGCGCCGCGCGGATCGGATACCCATCGCGAACGCGACGCGGCGACCTTCTATGAAGGGCGATCCGAGACCACCAGCCCGTCCGCCATTCTCACCCGCCGCCCGCACTGTCCGGCCAGCACCGGATCGTGGGTGATCAGCAGCAGCGCCGCCCCGGTCTCGGCCACCAGCGCGAACAGCAGCGCCATCACCGCCGCCCCGGTCGCCTGATCGAGGTTGCCGGTCGGCTCGTCGGCCAGCACCAGCGCCGGGCGCGGCGCCAGCGCGCGGGCCAGCGCCACCCGCTGCTGTTCCCCACCCGAAAGCTGCCCCGGCAGATGCCCGGCCCGATGCCCCAGCCCGACCCGCTCCAGCATCGCCCCGGCCACCGCCTCCGCGTCCCGCCGCCCGGCCAGTTCCAGCGGCACCGCCACGTTCTCGCGCGCGGTCATGGTCTCGATCAGGTGGAATCCCTGGAACACGATCCCCACCCGGCCGCGGCGCCAGGCGGCGCGGGCCTCTTCCGACAGGCCCGCCAGTTCCCGCCCCGCCACCGTCAGGCTGCCGGCGGAGGCGCGCTCGAGCCCGGCCAGCAGCATCAACAGACTGGTCTTGCCGGCGCCGGACGGCCCCAGCAGGGCCACCGTCTCCCCGGCGGCCAGGTCCAGATCGACCCCGCGCAGGATGTTGACCGGGCCGGACGCGGCGGGCAGGGTCAGGGCAAGTCCCCTGGCACGCAGCAGGGGAGTGGACGGCGAAAGGTGGGTCAT
>JAKBCO010000267.1 GCA_021807785.1 Pseudomonadota bacterium | reverse complement strand
TGGCGCCCGCCCCGATTCCAGCCCATATTCCCGCCCGACCCCAACGGGAGACCCTCCCATGCCCCAACCCGTCGAAGACGTCCTCGCCCTGGCCGCGCAATGGCGCGCCGCCGGCGAGCAGGTCGCCCTCGCCACCGTCACCGAAACCTGGGGCAGCTCGCCCCGCCCCGCCGGCAGCCAGATGGCCGTCACCGCCTCGGGGCGCATGGCCGGCTCGGTCTCCGGCGGCTGCATCGAAGGCGCGGTGGCCGACGCCGCTCGCCAGACCATGCAGACCGGCGCACCGCAGCTTCTGGATTTCGGCGTCAGCAACGAACGCGCCTGGGAAGTCGGCCTCGCCTGCGGCGGCAAGGTCAAAGTCTTCGTGGAGCCGCTGGCGTGACCCCGGCCCTGCTCGCCGCCCTCACCGAAGCCCGCGCCGCCAAGCGCCCGGTGGTGCTCGCCACCCGCCTGCCGGACGGCGCGCAATGCCTGCTGCCCGACCAGGCCGCCGCCGCCGCGCTCAACCAGGCCGCCGCCGCCGCGCTCGCCGAGGATACCTCCGGCACCCACCGCATCGACGGCGCCGACTGGTTCCTGCACGCCTACAACCCGCCGCTGCGGCTGATCGTGGTCGGCGCGGTCCACATCGCCCAGGCGCTGGTGCCGTTCGCCGCCGAAGTCGGCTTCGCCGTCACCGTGGTCGATCCCCGCCGTGGCTTCGCCTCCGACGAACGCTTCCCCGGCGTGATCGTCCGCGCCGACTGGCCGGACGAGGCGATGGCGGCGCTGGCCCCCGATTCGCGCACCGCCGTGGTCACCCTGACCCATGATCCGAAGCTCGACGATCCCGCCCTGGATCAGGCCCTGCGCTCCGATGCGTTCTACATCGGCGCGCTGGGCTCGCGCCGCACCCATGCCGCGCGCCTCGGCCGGCTCGCCGCACTCGGGCATTCCGAAGCCGCCCTGGCCCGCATCAAGGGTCCGGTCGGCTTGAACCTGGAAGCCGTCACCGCGCCCGAGATCGGGCTGTCCATCGTCGCCGAGCTGGTGGCCGCGCGGCGCGGCTCGCCACTCGCCCCGGCGCGTCCGGTCGCGCAGGCCGCATGAAGTTCGGCCCGGTCACGCTCTCCGAGGCGCGCGGCGCCATCCTGGCCCATTCGCACCGTCTCGAGGGACGGATGCTGCGCAAGGGCGCCGTGCTGGACGAGGCGGCGCTGGACGCGCTGCGCGCCGCCGGCCTCGCCGAAATCATCGCCGCGCGGCTGGAACCGGGCGACGTGCCGGAGGACATCGCCGCCGACCGGCTGGCCGCCAAGCTGCTGTCGCCGTCGCTGGTCCGTACCCGCGCGGCCACCGGGCGGGTCAACCTCGCCGCCGAGACCGCCGGGGTGCTCCTGGTGGATGCCGCCAAGATCGACCGCCTGAACGGGGTGGACGAGGCGCTGACCATCGGCACGCTGCCCGACGGGGCGGTGGTGGCCAGGCGCGATCTGGTGGCGACCGTGAAGGTCATCCCGTTCGCGGTGCCCGGCACCCTGGTGCAGGTGGCCGAAACCGTCGCCGCCCATGGCGGCCCGGCCCTGCGGCTCTGCCCGTTCCGTCCGCTCACGGTCGGGCTGGTGGTCACCCAACTGCCGGGCATCAAGGAGAACGCCACCGACAAGACCATCGCCGTGACCGAGGCAAGGGTGGTGGCGCTGGGCGGGCGGATGCTGCCGGCCCGGCGGGTGCATCACGACACGCCCTCCATCGCCGCCGCCCTGGAAGGGCTGATGGCGCACGGGGCGGAGCTGCTCCTGGTGGCCGGGGCCTCGGCGGTGGTGGACCGGCGCGACGTCGGCCCCGAGGGGATCGTGCGCGCGGGCGGCGAGATCCTGCATTTCGGGATGCCGGTCGATCCCGGCAACCTGATCTGCCTGGGCCGCATCGGCGACCGCCCCGCGCTGGTGCTGCCCGGCTGCGCGCGCAGCCCGAAACAAAATGGAATCGACATGGTGTTGCCGCGCCTGTTCGCCGGCCTGCCGGTGGCGGTGGACCGCTTCGGGGTGGGCGGGCTGCTGAAGGAAACCGACGCCCGCCCGCTGCCGCGCGAAAAGGCCACCGCCGAGGCCAGGGTGGGGCCGGCGCCGCGCAGCGCGCCGGAGATCGCCGCGGTGATCCTGGGCGCCGGCCGGTCGCGGCGGATGGCGCCGCTCAACAAGCTGCTGGTGGTGGATCGGTCGGGCAAGCCGATGATCGCGCGGGTGGTGGACAACGTGCTGTCCTCCAAGGCCCGCCCGGTGGTGGTGGTGACCGGCCACCAGGCCGAGCAGGTGATGCACGCGCTGGGCGGACGGCCGGTGCGGGTGGTGGCCGCGCCCGACTATGCCGACGGGCTGTCCGCCTCGCTCCGCGCCGGCATCGCCGCGGTGCCGCCGGAAGTGGCGGCGGCCATCATCTGCCTGGGCGACATGCCGCTGGTCACCGGGCGCATGATCGACCGGCTGCTGGAAGCCTATGACCCCGACGAGGGCCGCCTGATCGTGCTGCCCACCTTCCGCGGCAAGCAGGGCAACCCGATGCTGTGGGACCGAAGGTTCTTCCCCGAGATCCTGCGCATCACCGGCGATTCCGGCGCCCGCTTCCTGCTCGGCCAGCACCTCGAGAACGTCGCCGAGGTGGAAATGTCCGATGACGGGGTGCTGCGCGATTTCGACACCGCCGAATCGCTCGCCACCCTGCCACCGCGGCTGCGCCCGGCGGGCTGAGCGTGCCGGTCTGCGAGGCCGATCCCTGGCGGTTGCAGTATTTCGCCGATGTGCCGTGCCCGGGGAACGTGCGGATCGCCACCGAGGACGCGGATTCCTGGGAATGGTATCCGGCGCATCGCTGGATCTACGACAAGCTGGCGGTGGCGCTGTCGCAGGGGCTGGAAGCGGCGCCGCACGGGGTGATGCCGCCGGCGTTTCCGGTGTTCTCCAAGCCGATCATGAATCTGCGCGGCATGGGCACCGGCAGCCGGGTGATCGCCTCGGCCGAGGAGTACGCGCACGCGCTGACGCCCGGGCATTTCTGGTGCCGGCTGCTGACGGGGCGGCATGTGAGTTCCGACGTGGCGCTGGTTGATGGGGTGCCGCGCTGGTGGCGCCACGCGACCGGGGCGGCGGGGGCCGGCGGGGTGTTCGACCATTGGCACATTCACGCCGAGGCGATGGCGGAGGTGGAGGCCTGGTGCGGCGCCTGGGCCACGCGCCACCTGCGCGGCTACACCGGGATGGCGAATTTCGAAACCATCGGCGGGCGGATCATCGAGGCGCATCTGCGCTTCGCCGACCAGTGGCCCGATTTATACGGCCCGGGCTGGGTGGCGGCACTGGTGCGGTTGTATGCCGAGGGGGTGTGGGTGTTCACCGACGCGGCGCGGGAGGATGGGTTCAGCGTGGTGCTGTTCGCCCCGCACGGCCCGCGCTACCGGCACCCGCCGGAGACGGTGGTGGCGGCGGCCCGCGCGATGCCGGGCGTGTCCAGCGTGCAGATCACCTTCCACGCCGACCGCGACCCGGCGCGGCACGCGATGCCGCCGGGCGGGTTCCGGCTGGCGATCGTGAACGCGCGGACCCTGGAGGCGGGGCAGGCGGGGCGGGCGCTGCTGGCGCGGGCGATCGGGGTGTAGCGAGCACCGCCGCGCCCCCGTCATGGCCGGCCTTGCGCCGGCCATCCGCCCGGGGACGCGCCAACCGACGCGCGGCCCGCTGCTTCTCGCCCAATCCGGATCCTCGAATGATACCGTGAATGATACCTCGGCCCCGTCGGCCGACCCTATCGCGCGCTGGGTCGCCAACGGACGCCACCATGCGGCTGCGCGCGAAATCCAGACCAGACCGGCGGCGCGCCGGCCAAGCCACTCGTCATGGATTCGCACTGCCGGTATAAGGTTGCGTGTGCTACGATCCAGCCGGCTCGGTCGGCCGGGGCGTCCGCCGTCGGCCGCCGCGCGCAGGGCCTGGTGCCGGTTGCGGGGGCGGCGACGGCTCGGTGAGAACCGCTGCCGGTTCGGCCGGCGGCGTGCGCGCCCGCTTCGCCCGCTTCTTGCGCGCCCCGCCCGCGGCGCGTTTCTTCCCCCCGCGCTTCCCCTGCCGCCTTCGCCCACGCCGCTTCCGCCCGCGCCGCGCCAGCCATCGCCGCCCCACCCACAGCGCCAGCCC
>JAKBCO010000043.1 GCA_021807785.1 Pseudomonadota bacterium | reverse complement strand
GTTTGCGGTGTTGATCTACGCGGTGCTGATCCACCGCTTCCTGGGCGACCCCGCCCGCCATGTGAACCGGATGGCGCTGTTCTGGACCTGGTCGCGCTATCTGCATTCCGGCCTGCCGGTGGCACGCATCTACAACCCGCAGGTGCTGTTCGCCTACGAATTCTTCCGCGTCAGCCCGCGGGTCGAATATCTCCCATTCGCCTATCCGCCGACGATGCTGTTGCTGTTGTGGCCGCTCGCGGTGCTGCCGGCGCGCTGGGGGCTCGCGCTGTGGATCGGCGGCGGCGGGGCGGCGTTCCTCGCCGCCTCCTGGCGGCGGCGGGCGCCGGTGGCTTCGGCATTCCTGGCGCTGGCCGCGCCTGCAACCCTCGCCGCGCTGTTCTATGGCCAGGTCTCGCTGCTGGTGGCGGCCTGCCTGGTCGGCGGCTGGCGGCTGGTCCCGCGCCACCCGGCACTGGCCGGGGTGTTGTTCGCGCTGGCCGCGGTCAAGCCGCAATTCGGCTTGCTGGTGCCGGTGGCGCTGCTGGCGGCGCGACAGTACCGCTGCATTGCCGCCGCCGCCCTGACCCTGGCCGTCGAGGTGCTGGCGAGCGGGGCGGTCTTCGGCTTCGGCCCGTGGGCGCGGCTGCCCGCCGCCATGGGAGAACTCGCCCAGTTCGTCGCCGGATTTCCGGATCTGGCGCGCTACGACCCCACGGTGACGCCGCTGCTGCGGCTGGCGGGACTCCCCGCGCCCTGGCCGCAGTTGGTGCAGGTGCTGATGGCGCTTCTGGTCGGCGGGATCGTCTGGCGGGTGTTCCGGCGCGGCATCCATCCGCTCGGCATCGCGGCCCTGCTGGCCGGGACCTTTCTCGTCACCCCCTATGCGGTGTTCTACGACCTGCCGCTGGCCGGCTACGCGGTGAGCCTGCTGCTGACCGACCGCGCGGCGCCGGCCGGGCCGGGCACGCTCGCGGTGGCCGGGCTGGTGCTGTTCCTGCCGGTGGCGTTGCAGTTCAACCCGCTGCCGGTCGCCTGGGGAGTGGTAGGGCCAGCGGCGCTGTTCGCGCTGCTCCTCCGCCGGCTCAGAACAACCCCTCGATCCGCCCTTCCGCATCCAGCCGGATCGACGTCGCCGCCGGCACCCGCGGCAGCCCCGGCATGGTCATGACGTCGCCGCAGATCGCCACCACGAACCCGGCGCCGGCCGAGAGCCGCACCTCGCGCACCGGGAGGGTATGGCCCTCCGGCGCACCCATGCGGGTGGGATCGGCGGTGAAGCTGTATTGGGTCTTGGCGATGCAGACCGGGACATGGCCGAAGCCCGCCGCCTCGAACCGCGCCAGCCGCTGCGCGACCGCTTCGGGCAGGGCGATGTCGGCGGCGCGGTAGATCTCGCGCGCGATGCAGCGGATCTTCTCGGCCAACCCGAGCCCGTCGGCATAGAGCGGCGCGTAGCGCGCCTGACCCAGCGCGATCGCCTGTTCCACCGCGCGCGCCAGCGCCTCTGCCCCGGCGCCGCCATCGGCCCAATGGGTGCAGCGGAAGACCGGGACCTCGCGGCGCGCCATCGCCGCCCGCACCACCTCGAACTCCGCCTCCGTGTCGTGATCGAACCGGTTGAGCGCGACCAACACCGGCAAGCCGAATTTTCCGAGGTTCTCCACATGCCGCGCGAGGTTGGCCACCCCGCGCGCGACCGCGGCCGGATCCTCCCGCGCCAGATCGGACCGGGCAACGCCGCCATGCATCTTGAGCGCGCGGATCGTCGCCACCACCACCGCCGCGGCCGGGCGCAGGCCGCCGATGCGGCACTTGATGTCGAGGAACTTCTCCGCCCCCAGATCGGCGCCAAACCCGGCCTCGGTCACCACCACGTCGGCGAGCTTGAGGCCCAGCCGGGTCGCCATCAGCGAATTGCAGCCATGGGCGATGTTGGCGAACGGGCCGCCATGCACGAACGCCGGGCTACCTTCCAGGGTCTGCACCAGGTTCGGTTGCAGCGCGTCGCGCAGCAGGGCCGCCATCGCCCCGTCGGCGGCCAGATCGCGCGCGGTGACGTTGGCGCCCTCGCGGGTCTGGCCGACGATGATGCGCCCCAGCCTTGCCTGCAGATCGTCCAGATCGCGCGCGAGGCAGAACACCGCCATCACCTCGGAGGCGACGGTGATGTCGAACCCGTCCTCGCGCGGGGCACCGTTGGCCACGCCGCCCAGGCCCACCACCAGCCCACGCAGCGCGCGGTCGTTCATGTCCATCGCCCGGCGCCAGCTGATGCGGCGGGGGTCGAGGCCGAGCGCGTTGCCCCAGTAGAGATGGTTGTCGATCATCGCCGCCAGCAGGTTGTTGGCGGCGGTGATGGCGTGGAAATCGCCGGTGAAGTGCAGGTTGATCTCGTCCATCGGCGCCACCTGCGCGCGGCCGC
This sequence comes from Pseudomonadota bacterium, assembly GCA_021807785.1. Classification (GTDB taxonomy): domain Bacteria; phylum Pseudomonadota; class Alphaproteobacteria; order Acetobacterales; family Acetobacteraceae; genus JAJZVS01. The sequence continues at coordinate 15,395 of JAKBCO010000043.1, read as the reverse complement.
CGCCGGCGGCGCCGCCCTTCTGGCCGAAGCTGGGGCCGAGGCTGGGTTCGCGCAGGCAGATGGCGGCGCGCACGCCGATGCGGTTGAGCGCGTCGCCGAGGCCGACGGTGGTGGTGGTCTTGCCCTCGCCGGCGGGGGTGGGGCTGATGCCGGTGACCAGCACCAGCGCCCCGTCCGGCCGGTCCCGCACCGAGCGGATGAAGTCGAAGCCGATCTTGGCCTTGAAGCGGCCGTAGGGTTCCAGCGCCGCCTCCGGGATGCCGAGCTGCGCGGCGATCCCGGCGATCGGGCGCAGGGTGACGGAGCGAGCGATCGCGAGGTCGTGGTTCATGGCTTACGCCGCCTTGCGGTGTTCCAGCCCCATACTCTCCAATGCCGCGCCGATCGCCGCAACCGCCCGGCGCATGTCGGCCGGACGCAGCGCCCCGATCGCGCCCAGCCGGAAGCTCGGCGTCTCGGTATTGTAGAAATTGCTGATGACGAAGCCGCGCGCTTTCACCGCATCGACGAAACCTTGCAGGTCCCAGGCGGGGTCGGCCGGGGCGTGGATGTTCACCACGATCGGCCCCTGCGCCTCGGGCGACAGCACCGGGGTCAGGCCCAGCCCCTGCATCCCCTGATAGAGCGTGCGGGCGTTGGCGCGGTAGCGCGCGAGGCGCGCGGGCGGCCCGCCTTCCTCCTCCAGCCGATCGAGCGCGACCGCCGTTGCCGCCAGCACCTGCACCGGCGGGGTGAAACGCGGCCCCGGATTGGCGGCGATATCAGCCAGATCGAACGCCCAGCTGCCGGCCCGCCCCGGCGCCAGCGCCTCCGTCCGCGCCAGCACGAAGGCGGCGCCCGGGAGGGATTCCAGGCATTTGTTGGGGGTGAACACAGCCGCGGCAAGCTCCGGCTGGGCGCTCAGATCGAGCGGCAGCGCGCCGAAGGCCGAGACCGCATCGAGCAGCATCCGCCGTCCCAGCGCGCGGATCTCGGCGCCGATGGAGACAGGATCGTGGATGATGCCGGTCGCGGTCTCGCTATAGATCAGCCCGACCAGCCCGATGGACGGATCGGCGGCGAGGGCCCGGCGGACCGCGCCGGGGTCGGTGGGGGCGTCGTCGGGAACCGGCAGGGCGATGGGGATGCGCCCGGCCTCCCGCGCCAGCCGGGCCATGCGCTCGGCATAGGCGCCGGTGGCCGGGATCAGCAGCTTGCCGCCCGCGGGCAGCAAGGAGCGGATGGCGGCTTCGATGGCAAAATGGCCGCAACCGGGAAGGGTCAGGGCGATGTGCCGTGCGGGATCGCCGCCGGCCAGGGCCAGCAGCCGCGCCCTGACGCCGTCATAGAGCGGGCGGAAATCCGGATCCCAGGGGGCGAGGTCGCGGTTCATCGCCGCGCGCACGCGGCGATGGGTGGTGACCGGGCCGGGGATCAGCAGCTTGAGCGTGGGCATGGGCGGTGTCTTGGAGCGGCGGGCGGGGGAAGTCCACCGCCTAGACCTCCGCCGAAGCTCCCAGTTCCGGCCGGATCACCGTGCCCGACAGCAGCGGGGCGAAGGCATCCATCGCCCGCGCCTCGCCATGGACCAGGAAGGTCCGCGCCGCCTCCGGCACCGCGCGCCGCCAGGCCAGGAGCCCCGCCTGATCGGCGTGGCCGGAAAATCCGTTGATGGTGTGGATCGTCGCGCGTACCGGAATGGTCTCGCCGAACAGTCGCACACTGCGCGCCCCGTCGATGATCCGTCGCGCCAGCGTGCCTTCCGCCGCGTAGCCCACGAAGATCACAGCTGCCTCGGGCCGCCCGAGATTGTGGCGCAGATGGTGGCGCACCCGCCCGCCGGTCGCCATGCCGGAGCCGGCCATCAGCACCGCCCCGCCGCGGATCGCGTTCAGCGCCATCGAGGCCGCGGTCTCGCGCACGAAATGCAGCCCCGGCAGCGCGAATGGGTCCTTGCCCCGGGCGATGTCGGCGGCGAGCGCCGGGGCCAGCGCCTCCGGGTGCCGGCGGAACAATTCGGTGGCGGAAATCGCCATTGGCGAATCGAGATAGACCTGCATCGCCGCCGCGAGACGGCCCGACGCGATCCCGCCGCGCAGCGCGAACAGCAGCTCCTGCGCGCGTTCCATCGCAAAGGTCGGGATCACCACGTTGCCGCCGCGCGCGAAGCTCGCCGCCACCGCATCGAGGAACTCGCCGACCGAGGCGTCGTAGCGCCGATGCGCGCGGTCGCCGTAGGTGGTTTCCATCACCACCGCATCCGCCGCCGGCGGCGCGGCCGGGGACGGCAGCAGCGGGCGGCCGGGGGAACCCAGATCGCCCGAGAACAGCACCCGTCGTATCCCGCCTTCGCGGGTGGTCACCAGGATCGAAGCCGAGCCGAGGATATGCCCCGCCTCCACGAACCGGGCCGTGAGGCCGGGCCCCAGCGTCAGTTCCTCGCCGAGCTTCGCCGGGGGCACGAACCGCCCCATCGCGTCGAGCGCATCGATCAGCGTGTAGAGCGGTTCCCCCCCGGCCGCGTGCCCGCGCCCGCCGTGGCGCTGGCCGTGCCTTGCGGCATGGGCGGCGTCGCGGCGGGCTTCCTCCTCCTGCAGGTGCGCCGCGTCCAGCAGCACCAGCCGAGCCAGGTCGCGGGTGGCGGCGGTGGCAATGATGCTGCCGCGGAAGCCCCGCTTCACCAGCAGCGGCAGCCGCCCGCAATGATCCAGATGCGCATGGGTCAGCAGCACGCAATCGATGGCCGCCGGATCGAAGCCGAACGCTGCCGCGTTCGCCGCTTCCGCCGCCGGCCCGCCCTGGATCATCCCGCAGTCGATCAGCACCCGCCGCCCAGCCGCTTCCACCAGGTGGCAGGAGCCGGTGACCATGCGCGCGGCGCCGTGGAAGGAAAGCTTCATGGCGATACCTCCGGATGCAGCAGCGGCGTGCCGCGGGTTTCGTACCAGTCGAGGATGATCCGCCAGCTCGCCTCCGCGGTCTCGGCGAAGCAGAACAGGTCGAGGTCGCCGGGATCGATGGTCCCCTCCTCGACCAGGATCTCCGGGTGGAACACCCGGCGCCAGTAGGCTTCGCCCACCAGCACCACCGGCAGCGGAGCCATCTTGCGCGTCTGCACCAGGGTCAGCACCTCGAACAGCTCGTCCAGCGTGCCGTAGCCGCCGGGGAACACCACCAGCGCCCGGGCGCGCAGCAGAAAATGCAGCTTGCGAATGGCGAAATAGTGGAAGCTGAAACAGAGCTCGGGGCTGATCCAGGGGTTCGGGTGCTGCTCGTGCGGCAGGGTGATGTTGAGACCGATCGAGCGCTCGCCGGCCTCCCCGGCCCCGCGATTGGCCGCTTCCATGATGCCCGGCCCGCCGCCGGTCATCACCAGCAGCCGCCCGCCATGGGCGCGCCCGCCGGCTTCCCCCACCAGGGCGCCGAATTGCCGCGCGATCTCGTAATACCGGCTGCCGGCCAGGCGCCGGCGCGCGATCGCCACCGCCCGCGCGGCCTCGGCATCGGCGGGGGCGGCGGCGGCCGCGGCTTCGGCCGTCGCCAGCACCGCGCGTGCCTGCTCGGCCGGACGCAGCCGGGTCGAGCCGAACACCACCACGGTGTGGGCGATGCCGTGGCCTTCCAGCAGGATCTCCGCCTTCTGGTAGTCGAGCTGCAAGCGGATGCCGCGGGTGTCGTTGCGGTTGAGGAAGGCCACGTCGCGATCGGCGGGTAGTGTGTTCGGATGTGCCAGGATGGCGGCGATGGCGTCGGCTTCGGTCATGGCGATTCCCAGATCCCCCGCACAAGGCGCGGGCGGCATTGATCGCCCTTCGCCCTCCGCGCGCAAGCTGGCGCGCCCGCGAGGCGGCGGATAGGCTCGCCCGATGTCGCACGCCACCCTCTACGAAGCCCCCCGCCCGGCCCCACGCACGCCGGACGAGCGGGTCGTTACCTCCACCTGCGGCCATAACTGCGGCGGGCGCTGCGTGGTCAACGCCCATGTCCGCGACGGGCGGATCGTTCACATCTCCACCGACGCAAGGCGCTGGAACCCGGACCACCCGCCGCTGCCCGCCTGCGCGCGCGGCGTGGGCCAAGTGGAGCGAATGGCCCACCCGGACCGGCTGCTGCGACCGCTGCGCCGGACCGGCCCGCGCGGCTCCGGCCAATTCGCCCCGATCCCGTGGGACGAGGCGCTGGACGAGGTCGCCCATCAGCTGCGCCGGGTGCGCGACACGTATGGTCCGGCTGCGATCCTCGATGCCTCGCGCAGCGGCTCGCTCTCGGTGCTGCACTCGCGCGCCGCCGCGCAGCGCTTCCTCTACATGCTGGGCGGCTGCACGGTGCTGTGGTCGAACATGTCGGCGGAGGCGGAGATTTTCGCCATCCGCGCCACCTTCGGCCCGCGCACCGCGCACAAGGCGGCGGGGCGCGAGCCGTCCGATTATCCGAACTCGAAGCTGATCCTGATGTGGGGCTGGTCCCCCGGGGACGGCACCTTCGGCACCGGCACCCTGGCCTGGCTGCGGGAGGCGAAGCGGCGCGGCACCCGCATCGTCTGCGTCGATCCGCGGCGGACCGAGACCAGCCGGCAGCTCGCGGATGAGCATGTCTTCATCCGACCCGGCACCGACACCGCCGCCCTGCTGGCGATGGCACAGATGATCGTGAGCGAGGGGCTGCACGATCAGGATTTCTGCGACCGCTTCGTGCTCGGCTTCGACGAGGCCGGGCTGCCGCCGGGCGCGCCCCCGGGCGCCTCCTGGCGGTCGTACCTGACCGGGGCGGCCGATGGGGTGGCAAAAACCCCCGAATGGGCGGAACCGATCACCGGGGTTCCGGCGGCCACGCTGCGGCGGCTGGCGCGCGACTTCGCCACCACCCGCCCGGCGGCGTTCCAGGCCGGCTACGCGCCGGGTCGCACCGCGCTCGGCGAGCAGTTCCACCGCGCTGCCGCGGCCCTGGCCGCCATCACCGGCAATATCGGCATCCCGGGCGGCAATTCCTCCACCTCCAACGGCGCCACCGGGGCCTCGGGCATCGCCCGGCTGCCGACCGGCGAGAACCCGGGCGGGGCAAGGGTCGCCTCGCCGCTGCTCGCCGATCTGCTGGCGCGCGGGCGGGCGGGCGGCTATCCGGCGGATATCAGGCTGATCTACGCCGCCGGCGGCAATCTGTTCAACCAGGCGCCGAACGCGGCGCGTATGGCCGGCGCGCTCGGGGGCGTGGAGTTCATCGTCGCCCAGGATCATTTCCTTACGCCCACCGCGCGTTTTGCCGATATCGTGCTGCCGGCAACCACTTTCTGGGAACGCAACGACGTTCACACCCCCTGGGCCGGCGCCGGACACTACGCGATCTACATGCGCAAGGCGCTGGAACCGGCCGGGGAATGCCGCAACGACATCGACATCTTCGCCGCCCTTGCCGAGCGCCTGGGGATCGTCGGCTATTCCGACCGCGACGAGGCGGGCTGGCTGCGCCATCTCACCGCGCGGGCGGTGGATGATTTCGATACCTTCGCCGCCGCCGGCGTTGCCCGCTTCCCCCCACCCGCCGACGCGGTCGCCTATGCGCGCGAGATCCGCGAGGGCGTGGCGTACCCGTTCTCCACCCCTTCGGGAAAGATCGAGGTCTATTGCCCCGCGCTGGCGGCGGACCCGAACCCGTGCGGGCTCGGCCCGATCCCGCCGGTGCCGGCCTGGGTGGCGCCGCTCGACCCGCGTGCCGAGCCGTCCGCCGCCTTCCCGCTGCGCCTCTGCTCCCCCAAATCCCGCGCCCGCACCCATTCCATCCACGGCAACCAGCCCGGGCTGGCGCGGATCGACCCGGATACAGTGTGGCTCCATCCCGATGATGCCGCCCCGCGCGGCATCGCCAACGGGACGCGGGTGAGCGTGTTCAATGCCCAGGGTCGGGTGGCGATGCGGGCCGAGGTGACGCGGCGGATCGCGCCCGGGGTGGTGGCGATCAAGGAGGGGGCGTGGTTTGCCCCCGACGCCGAGGGGCTGGATCGGGGCGGGGCGGCGAATGCGCTCACCGCGGATTACGCGGCACGCTGCGGGGCCACCACCTACAACGCCAATGCGGTCGAGGTGGCACCACTGGGGGACTGAGCCGGAGCCACCGGGGCGCGAGCATACAACCTACGGTCGTATTCACCATCGGTTTGCGCGGAATTCACCCCTCCGCCGCGCGCCCTGCCCGATCAGCCTGGGGCCGGAAACCGGCTGCACAGGAAGGGCGCGATGTCCGGAACCACCACCTCCGTCTCCACCACCTCCACCGGGATGCACATCCTGGCGGGCCAGACCGTCGATGTGCTTGCCGGCGGAACACTGCTGGCGGTCTCGGATCTCGGGTATCTCAACATCTCCGCCGGCGGACTCGTTTCAGGCGGCAGCGCCGGGGCGGGGGCGGCGGTCACGGTGTTCAACGGCGGGGTGGCCAGCGCCGCCCTGGTCTCCGGCAGCAATGCCAATCTCACCGTCTCCTCCGGCGGCAGCGCCGACGGCGTGGTGGTCAGCGGGGGTGGGGTGGTCAGCTTGCTGAACCAGGGGGTGGCGAACGGCACCACCCTGCTCGCCAGCGGGACCGAGCAGATTCTCTCCGGGGGGCAGAGCCTCGGCGATGTCGTGAGCGGCGGGAGCCTCAAGGTGCTCGCCGGCGGCACGGCGCTCGGCCCCATGGTGACGGCGGGCGGCAGCGCGAGCGTGGGCGGCACCAAGGCGGTGATTTCGGGGGCGCTGGTCAGGCAATCGGGCGCGCTCACCGTCTCCGCCGCCGGCTCGGCGAGCTTCGCCACCATCGACCAGGGCGGCACGATGACGGTGCTGTCCGGCGGCACCGCGAGCTTCACCACGCTGAACGGCGCCGGCACGCTGGCGGTGGCGTCGGGGGCGAGCCTGACCGGATATGTGGATTTCGCCGCCGCCTCCGGCCGGATCGACATCGCCGGGACCGCCATGCCGGGCATCACCCTGTCCGGCTTCGCGGTGGGGGACGTGCTGGACCTGACCGGCGTCCCCTTTGCCGGCGGCAACACTGCCAGCATCTCCGGCGGGCATACGCTGGTGGTCTCGGCCGGCGGGACGACCTACGACCTGATCCTGGACCCGACTTCGACCTACACCGGCGACGGGTTCACGCTGACCTCGGACAACGCGCCCTTTGCCGGCGGCACCGAGATCGCGATCACCCCCCCCTGCTACCTGGCCGGCACCGCCATCGCCACCGAGGACGGCGCGCGCCCGATCGAGACCCTGGCGATCGGCGATCGGTTGCGTACCGCCGCCGGCGCGCTGCGTCCGATCCGCTGGATCGGCAAGCGGTTCTATCGCGGCCCCTTCGCCGCCGCCAACCCGGACGCACAGCCGATCCGCATCGCCGCCGGCGCCCTGGACGCGGGGGTGCCACGGCGCGACCTGTTCGTCTCCGCCGATCACGCCCTGCTGCTGGACGGCGCGCTGATCCCGGCCGGCGCCCTGGTTAACGGTGTGTCCATCACCAGGGCCACCGGAATCGATCCGATCTGCTACTATCATGTGGAACTTGATCGCCACGACGTGATCCTGGCCGAGGGCGCGGCGGCGGAGAGCTTCGTCGATTGCGACAGCCGCGGCCGGTTCCACAACGCCGCCGAATTCACCGCCCGCTACCCCGCCGACACCCAGCCCGCCTGGGCGTTCTGCGCCCCGCGCCACGAGGGGGGCGCACTGGTGGCCGCCATCGCCGCCCGGCTGGCCAGACGCGCCGGTCTGCCCGCCGACGGCGTGGCCGCGCCCGGCCCGCTGCTGGGGCATCTGGACGAGGCGGGGCCCACCCGCATCGCCGGCTGGGGCTTCGATCCGGCCCATCCCGAGATCCCGGTGGTGCTGGACGTGATGGACGGCGCGGCGCGCATCGGGCGGATTACCGCCAGCGGCTTCCGCGCCGACCTGCTGGCCGCCGGCCATGGCGCCGGGCGGGCCGGGTTCGCCTTCCACCCGCCGATGCCGCTGGACCCCGCGCTGCCGCACGAGATCGCGCTCCGCCGCGCCAGCGACGGAGCGCTGCTGCCGGGTGGGCCGATCCTGCTGCCCCCGCGCGCCGATTTCGCCGCCGGGCGCGCCGCCCTGGCCGGGGTCGCGGCCACCGGCGCCGCGCTGGCGGCGAGCGGGGCGGAGATCGACGCGATCCTGGACGATCTCGCCCGCGCCGCGGAGAGCCTGCGCGCCCGCCGCGCCCGCCTGCCCGGCGACGGCAGGCCGCGGGCGCTGGTGATCGACGACCGCCTGCCCGACCCCACCCGCGATGCCGGATCGGTCGCGGTACTGTCGCATATGCGGGGCTTGCAGGCGCTGGGCTTCGCGGTCGAGTTCGTCGCCGCCGCCGAGCTCGAGCCCGGGCCGTGCGCGGCGCTGGAGGCGGCGGGGATCGCGCGCCACGCGCTGCCGGCGGTGGCCTCGGTGGAGGAGGTGCTGCGCCGCCACCAGGGCGGGTTCGCCGCCATCTATCTGCACCGGCTGGCCAGCGCCGAGGCGTATCTGCCCACCGCCCGGCGGCTGCATCCGGCGGCGCGGCTGATCTATGCGCTGGCCGATCTGCACGGGCTGCGGCTGGCGCGCCAGGCCGGGGTGCAGGCACTGCCGCAACTGGCCCGGGCCGCGGCGGCGGTGCGGGCGCGGGAGACGGCGGCGATGCGGGCGGCCGACGCGGTGCTGACCCATTCCCCCGCCGAGGCCGCCCTGCTGGCCGGCGCCGGCATCGCCGCGACGGTGGTGCCCTGGCAGCTGGACGCCACGGTCCCGCGCCTGCCCTTCGCCGCCCGGGCCGGGCTGGCGATGATCGCCAACTACACCCATGCCCCCAATCTGGATGCCGCCGATCAGCTGCTGAACGAGGTGATGCCGCGCCTCTGGACCGAGGCGCCTTGGTTGCGCTGCTATCTGGTGGGATCCGGCGCGCCGGCCGGGCTGGCCGGGGCCGACCCGAGGGTGGTGCTGCTGGGGCCGGTGGCGGAGCTGTCCGAGGTCTTCGACCTGGTGCGGTTGACGGTGGCGCCGCTGCGCTTCGGCGCCGGGGTCAAGGGCAAGGTGCTGACCAGCCTCGCCGCCGGCGTGCCCTGCGTGATGACCCCATGCGCGGCCGAGGGGCTGGACCTGCCCGCCAGCCTGGCCGGGACGATCGCCGCCGACCCCGAAGGGCTGGCGGCGGCCATCCTGCGCCTGCATGACGACCCGGCGCATCATGCCGCTGCCGCCGCCGCCGGCCAGCGCTTCGCGGCCGGCTGGGGCACGGCCGAGGCGGTGCGGGAAGGGCTGCGTGCCGCGCTGGGCCCGGCGATTGCCGCTACCGCGGACGAGGGCTACACTCAACGGATCGCGGGCGTAGCATAGTGGTAATGCTCCAGCCTTCCAAGCTGGCTAGGGGGGTTCGATTCCCCTCGCCCGCTCCAGCTCCGCGGGAGCCCGCTCCGATGGGACCAGCGCGCGCTCGGCGACGATCTCCTTCCACAGCCCGAGGATGCCGCGGCCGGTCGCCTCGGTCACGAAGGCCACGCCGGCGGGGTCCACGCTGACCAGTTCGGCCGCGGCATCGCCGCGCAGCCGGCGCAGCGCATCGTTGATGACGGAGAACGCGGCGAGCAGCTGTTCGGGCGCGGCGAGGCGGCTGTGGCGCAGCAGGTCCGGCAGGCGCAGCGCGCGCAGCCCGGGGGCGGGGACGGCGGCGGGATCGCGGCCGAGTTCGAAGAAGACCGCGACCACCGGCAGCAGCCCGCCGATGGCGTCGAGGATGGCGCGCAGCTCCTCGGGCGAGGCCTCGGCCGGGTGCGGGGAGGGCGGGTCGATGCGGTGCGCCGGCGGGTCGAAGCCGAGGCTGGCGGCGATTTCCTGTTCCAGCCAGCGGCGGATTTCGGGTGGGGCGGCGCGGATCTGATCGGGGGAGAGGGTGAGGCCGAGCATGGCGGCATCTCCGGCGTGGCGACTGCGGCAGGATGGCGGGCCGGCCGGGGCTGCGCATTGATGCGGATCAGGCGTTGGGACGATCGCGGCGGGGCAGGGTTGCCGCGGCCGGAGGCGACGCTATGGTGCGGCCCGCCGGAGGGATGGCCGAGCGGCTTAAGGCGCACGCTTGGAAAGCGTGTGTGCGTGAAAGCGTACCGTGGGTTCGAATCCCACTCCCTCCGCCAGTTCGGAACTGTCCATACCGGACACATGGGTGTCGATCTGTTCCGGAGATAGGGATGACAACCGAGGCCGAACGGGCTGTCTTCGGGAACCCCCGAGACGATCGCGAAGCTCGCGGACGCCTTGAACGTGCCGGTGGGCTGGCGTTCCTGGCCCGCGTGGGCGGATTTGAGATGCATGACGGGCCAGGGTCCCCGCCCTTGTCGTCCGCCGGCGGCCGGGGCTCGGTCGGGTCGAAGCGGCGCTGAGATCGTCACCATCGGTACGCTCGGCTGCCGGCGCGGAATCGCGTGGAAGCTGGTGGCGACCGCCAAGCTACGCCCGCGCCTCCCTGGCCGTTACGGCGGCCTCCCGAACCCGCCGCCGCCGGGGGTTTCCAAGGCGAAGATATCGCTCGGATTCATCCGGGTTTCCGCGGTTCCGCTGAGAACTTCGGTGGTTCCGTCGGCGCGTTCCACCCATTGCCGTCCCGCCGCGCCGTCCTCGCCGCCTTCGAGGCCGAACGGCGGGACGTTGCGGCGGGAGGCGACGATGACCGCGGTCATCGGTTGCAGGAAGCGGATGCGCCGGATCGCCCCGTCGCCGCCGCGGTGCCTGCCGTTGCCGCCGGAGCCGCGACGGATGGCGAAGGTTTCGAGTCTGACCGGGTAGCGCAGTTCCAGCACCTCGGGGTCGGTCATGCGGGTGTTGGTCATGTGGGTCTGCACTGCGGCGGTGCCGTCGAACCCCGGGCCAGCGCCGGTACCGCCGCAAATCGTTTCGTAGTACTGCCAGCGCGCATCGCCGAACAGGAAGTTGTTCATGGTGGCCTGCGAGCAGGCCATCGCGCCGAGTGCCCCGAACAGCGCGTTGGCGGTGGCTTGCGAGACCTCGGTGTTGCCGGCGACCACCGCGGCACCCGGTCGCGGCGAGAGGAAGGAGCCCTCCGGGATGACGATATCCAGCGGGGTCAGGCAGCCGTCATTCAGCGGGATGTCCTCGCCCACCAGGCAACGGAAGACATAGAGCACCACCGAGCGGGCAACCGCGGCGGGCGCGTTGAAATTATTGCCCCGCTGCGGATCGGTGCCGGTGAAATCGATGCGCGCGCGCCGCGCCGCGCGATCGACGGTCACCGCCACGCGCAGCAGCGCGCCGTCATCCATCCGGTAGTCGAAGGCGCCGTCCTTCAGCCGCGCGATCACCCGGCGCACGCTTTCCTCGGCGTTGTCCATGACGTGGCGCATATAGGCGGCCACCGTCGGCCACCCGTACTGGTCCACCACCCGCACGAGTTCGCGCACGCCCGCCGCGTTGGCCGCGACCTGCGCCTTGATGTCGGCGATGTTCACGTCCGGGCTGCGCGCCGGCCAGCGGGCGGAGGCGAGCAGCGCGCGCAGCTCCGCCTCGCGGAAATGCCCACCATCGACCAGCAGGAAATCGTCGATCACCACCCCTTCCTCCTCGAGCGTGGTCGAGCCGGGCGGGGTGGATCCCGGGGTGAGGCCGCCGATATCGGCGTGATGCCCGCGCGAGCCGACGAAGAACAGGATGCGCCGCCCGGCGGCGTCGAAGACCGGGGTGATGACGGTCACGTCCGGCAGATGGGTGCCGCCGTTATAGGGGTTGTTCAGCGCCACCACGTCGCCCGGCTTCAGCGTATCCCGTCGCGCCGCCAGCACCGAGCGCACGCTTTCCCCCATCGCTCCGAGATGCACCGGGATATGCGGCGCGTTCGCCACCAGCCGCCCCTCGGCATCGAAGATGGCGCAGGAGAAATCGAGCCGTTCCTTGATGTTCACGCTCTGCGCCGTGTTCTGCAGCACCACCCCGGTCTGCTCGGCGACATGCATGAAGAGGTTGTTGAAGAGTTCCAGCAGCACCGGATCCGGCCGTCCGGTGGCGCCGGCGGCGGCCTCGGCGCGCGGGGCGACGCGGCGCAGGGTCAGGTGGTCGCGCGCTGAAGTCTCGGCCGCCCAGCCGGGTTCGACCACGGTGGTGGCGTTGGCCTCGCGGATCAGCGCCGGCCCGGCGATACGATCGCCTGCCCGCAGCGCCGCGCGGTCGAACACCGGCGCCTCATGCGCCGCCCCGCCGCTCCAGAGGCTCACCCGGTCGATCGGCGCCAGGACCTCACCCCCGCGCGCGGGCAGCACGGCTTCCACCACCGGCGCGCCAGACGCGATCGCCTCCACCGCCACCGCGGCGGCGGTGAGCGGGCGCTCGGGGGTGGCAAAGCCGAAGCGGGCCCGGTGTTCGGCGGTGAAGGCCGCGGTCAGCCCGGCGTGGTCGGCGAGCGGCACCGCGAGCGTCGCCTCGGTGCCCTGGTAGCAGAGATGCACCTGGGCCCGGACGATGATCTTCCCCGGATCGGCGCCTTGCGCCGCCAGCGCCGCGCGCGCCTCGGCCTCCAGCTTTGCCGCGAGCGCGCGCAGGGCGGGGATGGCGGCGTCATCGAGCCGGCGTTCCACCGCCTGTTCGCGCAGTACCGCCCGATCGGCGAGCCCCATCCCGTAGGCCGACAGCACGCCCGCGAATTTGTGCAGGAAGACGGTCTCCATCCCGAGCGCGTCCGCCACCAGGCAGGCGTGCTGGCCGCCGGCACCGCCGAAGCAGGCCAGGGCGAAGCGTGCCGGGTCCTGCCCCTTGCGCACCGAGACCTGCTTGATCGCGTTCGCCATGTTGGCGACCGCGATCCGCAGGAAGCCTTCGGCGACCTCGCGCTGGGTACGTGCGATGCCGGTGGCGCGCGCCACCTCCTCGGCAAGCACGGCGAATTTCCCGTCCACCACGGCGGCGTCCAGCGGCAGATCGCCGCCGGGGCCGAAGATGGCCGGGAAATGCGCGGGCTGGATCTTGCCGACACAGAGATTCGCGTCCGTCACCGTGAGCGGCCCGCCGCGCCGGTAGCAGGCGGGGCCCGGATCGGCCCCCGCGCTGTCCGGCCCCACTCGCATCCGCGCGCCATCGAAATGCAGGATCGATCCGCCGCCGGCGGCGACGGTATGGATCGCCATCATCGGCGCGCGCATCCTGACGCCCGCCACCTCAGTCTCGAAGGCACGCTCGAAAGCGCCGGCGAACAGCGCGACATCGGTGGAGGTGCCGCCCATGTCGAAGCCGATGATATGATCGAGACCCGCCATGGCGGCGGTGCGCGCGGCGCCGACGATGCCGCCGGCGGGGCCGGACAGAATCGCATCCTTGCCCTGGAACGCCCCGGCCTCGGCCAGGCCGCCGTTCGACTGCATGAAGTAGAGCCGCGTGCCAGCGAGTTCGCCCGCCACGAGATCGACATAACGGCGCAGGATCGGCGAGAGATAGGCATCGACCACGGTGGTATCGCCGCGCGGGACCAGCCGCAGCAGCGGGCTCACCGCGTGGCTGGCCGAGACCTGGCTGAACCCGGCCGCGCGCGCCAGCGCCGCGAGGCGCTGTTCGTGGGCGGGAAAGGCCCAGGCGTGCATCAGCACGATGGCGCAGGCGGCGATGCCCGCCGCCCGGGCCTCGGCCAGGGCAGCGCTGGCGGCGGCCTCATCGAGCGGTTCCACTTCCGCCCCGTCGGCGCCGATCCGGCCGGGGATTTCCGCCACCCGCTCGTAGAGCAGGCCGGGCAGGGTGATGGCGAGGTCGAAGAGCCGCGGCCGGGTCTGGTTGCCGATGCGCAGCGCGTCGGCAAAGCCGCGATTGACCAGCAGCAGCACCCGCTCGCCCTTGCGTTCCAGGAGGGCGTTGGTGGCCACGGTGGTGCCCATTTTGACCTGCTCGATCAGGCCGGGGGGGATGGGGGCATCGGGGGGAAGGCCGAGGATGGCGCGGATGCCGGCCAGCGCGGCGTCGCGGTAGCGGCCGGGGTCTTCCGAGAGCAGCTTGTGGGTGGTCAGCCGCCCGTCCGGGGCCTGCGCGACGATGTCGGTGAAGGTGCCGCCGCGGTCGATCCAGAATTGCCAGCCTGGGGCGGGAGGGGTGAGGTCCGGCATCGATGGCTCCTGCGGGTCGGGCGGCGGTCGGCCGTGGACGGCCCCCGCCCGGGCAAGCTATCCCGAAGCGCGGAGGAAACGAACATGGACGAATTCGACTACGTCATCGTCGGCGCCGGGGCGGCCGGCTCGGTGCTGGCCCATCGCCTCGCCGAGGACCCGGGCGTCAGCATCTGCGTCCTCGAATCCGGCCCCCCCGACCGCCACCCGTTCATCCACATCCCGGCCGGGTTCATCAAGATGCTCTTCAATCCGGCCTATACGTGGCAGTTCACCACCGAACCCTCCCCCGGCAGCGGCGGGCGGCGCATCAAGACCACCCAGGGGCGCACCCTCGGCGGTTCGTCCTCGATCAACGGCATGGTCTATAATCGCGGCCAGGCCGCCGATTTCGATTCCTGGGCGCAACGCGGCAACCGCGGCTGGGGCTACGCCGACGTGCTGCCCTATTTCAAGCGCACCGAGGCCCGCATCGGCCCCGCCGACCCGCGGTTCCACGGCCGCGACGGCCGGCTGCCGGTCACCGATATCGACTGGTTCCACCCGATCTCCGAGGCCTTCATCGCCGGCGCCGAGAGCCTCGGGCTGCCGCGCAACCGGGACTACAACGGCGCCACTCAGGCCGGGGTGGGGTATTTCCAGCGCGCCATCCATCGCGGCTGGCGCCATTCGGCGGCGCGGGTCTTTTTGCACACCGCGCGCGGGGTGGAGGTCCGCACCGATGCCCGCGCCGCGCGCATCCGCTTCCAGGGCAAGCGCGCGGTGGGAGTGGAATACATCGAGGAGCGCGGCCGGACCCGCCGCGAGGTGACGGCGCGGCGGGAGGTGATCGTCTCCGCCGGCACCGTCAACACGGCGCGGCTGTTGCAGATTTCGGGCGTTGGTCCGGCGCCGCTGCTTTCCGGCCTCGGGGTGCCGGTGGTCCATCACCTGCCGGGGGTGGGGGAGAATTTCCGCGACCATTACTCGGTGCGCTTCGTCGCCCGGGTGCGGAACGCGCGCACCATCAACGAGCTCTCGCGCGGGGTCGGCCTCGCCGGGCAGGTGGCGCGCTGGCTGCTGGGGCGGGGGTCGATCCTGGCGCTCTGCCCCTCCATCATCCACTGGTTCTGGAAATCCAGCCCGGCGCTGGACAACCCGGATCTGCAGGGCGTCTTCAGCCCGGCGAGCTACAAGGAAGGCTTCGTCGGCCTGCTGGACGACTATCCGGGCATGACCTGCGGGGTCTGGCAGCACCGGCCGGAGAGCGTGGGCCATGTGCGCGCGCGCGCCGCCGACCCGTTCGTCGATCCCGAGATCCAGCCCA
>JAKBCO010000042.1 GCA_021807785.1 Pseudomonadota bacterium | reverse complement strand
GGGCGGTGACGGTGCGCGCGCCGGAGGGATCGGTGGTCAACGCCCGCCACCCCTCGCCGGTGGTGTACGCCAATCACGAGATGTCGCACCGCATCGCCGACATGGTGATGGCGGCGATGTTCGCGATTGCCCCGGGCCGGGTGATGGCGGGATCGCAGGGAACCTCGGCGGTGGTGACCTTCGGCGGGCGGGACCCGCGGTCCGGCCTTCCGTATGTCAGCTACGAATCGGTGAAGGGCGGGTTCGGGGCCCGGCCGGGCAAGGACGGGATCAACGCGGTGGCCGCGGGCATCAGCAACATGATGAACACCCCGGTCGAGATCCTGGAATCGAGCTTCCCGCTGCGGGTGGAGGAATACGCCCTGATCCCCGGCAGCGGCGGCGCCGGGCGCTGGCGCGGCGGGCTCGGGGTGCGCCGGGTGTGGCGGGTGCTGGACCACGAGGCGCAGGTGGCGGTCTGCGCCGAGCGGGCGGTGACCCCGCCGTTCGGGCTGGCCGGCGGGCAGGCGGGCGGCCCGGCGCGGCTGTGGCTGCTGGGCGCGGACGGAAGCCGGCGGGCGCTGAACAGCAAGGGCGCGTTCCTGGCCACGGCCGGATCCTGCGTGGTGATGGAGGCCCCCGGCTCCGGCGGCTACGGCCCGGCGAGCGAACGCGACCCGGCGGCGGCGGCGGCGGATGCGGCGGAGGGCTACGGGGCGCCCCAAGCCGCCCCGGTCATCCCCCCGCGTTGATGGTGAGCACCGTCCCCGAGGTGTAGCCGGACCGGTCGGAGGCCAGGAACGCCACCGCGTTGCCGATCTCCTCCGGCGTCGCCGCGCGGCCGAACGGCATCGGCGCGAAGAGCTCCGACCACCGCGCCTCGTCGCCGAACTGCTCCTTCGCCCGCGCCTTCTGCAGCATCACCAGCCGCTCGGTCGCCACCGGACCGGGGTTGATCCCCACCACCCGCAGCCCGTCGCGCGGGGCCTGCTTGCCCAGCGCCCGGGTCAGCGCCATCAGCGCCGCGTTCCCGGTGGCGCCGGCGATGTAGTTGGGCGGGAACTGCTCGCCGGCCGCCCCCACCACGTTGACGATCACCCCCGATTTCCGCGCCGCCATGCGCGGATAGACTGCTCGGCAGAAGGAAATGAACCCGAATACCTTCAGGTCCCATGCGCGGCGCCAGGTCTCGTCGGCGACCGCGGTGATCTCCCCGGGCGGGATGGCGCCGGCGTTGTTGACCAGGATGTCGCAATCGCCCGCCTGATCGGCCACCGTCCGCACCGCCGCGTCGGACGACAGATCGGCGGCGATGCCGCGCACGTTCACCTGGAACCGCGCGCGGATCGCGGCGGCGGTGGCGTCGAGCGTGGCGGCATCGCGGGCCACCAGGGTGAGGTGGCAGCCCTCCTCGGCCAGGGTCATCGCCGCGGCCCGCCCGATCCCCTTCGAGCCGCCAGTGATCAGGGCATGTTTGCCCGCAAGGTGCAGATCCATCCGCTAAGCCTCCCGTTCGGTGACGATCTGGCGGCAGGCATCGCCGAATGCGCGGAACAACGCAAGACTGTCGGGGTTTTCGGTCATCCGCCACTCGGGATGCCATTGCACGCCGATGACGAAACCGGCGTCGGGCAGGCGCACCGCCTCGATGGTGCCGTCGGGCGCCACCGCTTCCACCGCCAGCCCCGGAGCCGGCCGGTCGATCGCCTGTCCATGGACCGAGTTGACGGAGATCGACCCGGCGCCGAACAGGCGGGCGAGGCCGCCGGTCAGCGCCACCGCGTGTTTCGGCCGATACCGCGCCGCCATCTCCCCCGGCCCGCCCCGGTGGTCCAGCCGTCCGGGCAGCTCATGCACCGCCTGATGCAGGCTGCCGCCCAGCGCCACGTTGAGTTCCTGGATGCCGCGGCAGATCGCCAGCAGCGGCAGGCGGCGCGCCACCGCCGCGCGGATCAGCGGCAGCACGGTTCCATCGCGGGCCGGATCGTGCAGATCGGGCGTGAGGCTCTCGCCGCCGTCATAGAGCGCGGGGTGGACGTTGCTGGGGCTGCCCGGCAGCAGCAGCCCGTCCAGCCGGTCGAGCAGCGCGGACTGGCCGGGGCCGAGCGGTGGGATCATCGCCACCGCCAGCCCGACCGCGGCGGCGGCCTCGGCATAGCGGGCGGGGGTGTCGTGGCGAAGGGTCTCGCCGGCCAGTTTCAGGCAGGCGGGGATGCCGATGATCGGGGTCATGCGGGCGGATATGCTTTGGCGCGGGCATGGTCGGCAAGCAGCAGCGCGGCGGCGCCCAGCGCCATCAGCGCGGCCATGCCGCGCGGGGTGCCGTCGGTCACCAGCCCCACCGCCAGCCCGCTGAGCGCACCCATCAGGAACTGCCAGGTGCCCATCAGCGCCGAGGCGCTGCCAGCCTGGGCGGCGTGGCGCGACAGGGCGGCGGCGGTGGTCACCGGGTTCAGCACCCCTTGCAGCGCCACCATCACGAAGACCGGGACGAAGACGGCGGCGAAGCGATGCACCGGGACGAACGCCGCCGCCAGCAGCGCCAGCGCGGCCAGCGCATAGACCCGCGCGGTCCAGCGCAGCAGCCTCGGGCTGCCGAGCCGCGCCAGCAGCCGCGGCGCCAGCTGCGCCGCCCCGATCAGGCCCGCCGCGCAGCCGCCGAAGACCAGCCCGAAGGCGCTGGGGCTGAGGCCGAACCCGTCGATGAAGACCGGCGCCGAGCCGCCGAGATAGGCGAAGAACGCGAACGTGGCCGCCGCCCCCATGCCGGCGTGCAGCCGGAAGCCGCGGTCGCGCAGGATGGCGCGGTAGCGGGCGATCTGCTCGACCGGCGAGAGCCGCAGCCGCGCGCCGGGCGGCAAGGTGTCCGGCAGCAGGGCCGCCACCAGCGCGAGGCAGATCGCGCCGTAGCCCGCCATGACCCAGAAAATCCCCCGCCAGGAGGCAAGGAGCAGCACCGCCCCGCCGATGCTGGGGGCGAGAATCGGCGCCACCCCCATCACCAGCATCAGCCGCGAGAGCAGCCGCGCCGCCTCGTGCCCGTCCGCCAGATCCCGCACCATCGCCCGCGGGATGACCATGCCGGCCGAGGCGGCGATAGCGGCCACCACCCGCGCCACCGACAGCGCCAGGATCGAGGGCGCCAGCGCGCAGGCAATGCAGGCCAAGGTATAGACGGCGGTCCCCGCCAGCAGCGGGGACCGCCGGCCGAACCGGTCGGCGAGCGTGCCCTGGGTCAGCTGCCCCACCGCGAGGCCGGCGAACCAGGCCGCAAGGGTGATCTGCGCCGAGCCGGCCGGCGCGCCGAGCCCGGCCTCGATGGCGGGGAAGGCGGGCAAGTACATGTCGGTGGAGGCCGGCCCGACCGCGGTCAGGAAGCCCAGCAGCGACGGCAGCCAGGCCGCGACGCTATGCCTCGGCGGCATCCCGCCTGCCGACCACCGCCACCCGCAGCGTGTTGGTGCTGCCGGAATGGCCGAACGGCACCCCGGCCGCCACCACGATTTCCTGGCCCGCGGCGGCGAACCCCTCCACCTGCGCCGCCCGTGCCGCGCGTGCCACCGCCTCGGCCAGCGAGTGCGCGTCCGGTGCCACCACCGCGTGGACCCCCCAGACCACCGCCAGCCGCCGCGCCGTCACCTCATGCGGGGTGAAGCCGATGATCGGGCTGTCCGGCCGCTCGCGCGCCACCCTGAGCGCGGTGGCGCCGGAGGCGGTGAAGGCGACGATCGCCGCCGCGCCGATGGTGTGGCCCACCTGTCGCGCGGCGGCGGCGATGGCATCGGCGGCCGAGGCCTCCGGCTCCGCCCGCGAGGCGTCGATCATCGCCCGCCAGCCCTGGTCCTGCTCCACCCGGGCCAGGATGCGGTCCATGATGTTCACCGCCTCGAACGGGTATTGCCCGGCGGCGGTCTCGGCCGACAGCATCACCGCGTCCGCCCCGTCGAACACCGCCGTGGCGACGTCGGAGGCCTCGGCCCGGGTCGGCGCCGGGGCGGAGATCATGCTCTCCAGCATCTGTGTCGCCACCACCACCGGCCGGCCGAGCGCGCGGGCGGCGCGAACGATGCGCTTCTGCGCCAGCGGCACCTCCTCGGGTGGCAGTTCGACGCCGAGATCGCCGCGCGCGACCATGACGCAGTCCGACAGGCGCACGATCTCGTCGAGATTATCGAGCGCCTGCGGCTTCTCCATCTTGGTCATGATCCAGGCGCGGCCATCGGCCAGCTGACGTGCCTCGGCCACGTCCTCCGGCCGCTGCACGAAGGAAAGCCCGATGTAGTTGACGCCATGATCGAGCGCGAAGGCGAGATCGGCGCGGTCCTTCGCGGTCAGCGCCGGGATCGGCAGCACCACGTCGGGCACGTTGACGCCCTTGCGGTCCGACAGCGGGCCGCCGACCACCACCTCGGTCTCGAGGGCATCGGGGCGCTTGCGGGTCACCCGGAGGCGCAGCTTGCCGTCATCGAGCAGCAGGGTGGTGCCGATGGCGGCGGCTTCGATGATCTCGGGGTGCGGCAGCATGACCCGCTGGGCGTTGCCCGGGGTGGCGTTCAGATCCAGGCGGAACGGCTGGCCGGTTTGCAGATGTACGCGCCCGCCGCCGAAGGCACCGACGCGCAGCTTCGGCCCCTGCACGTCGGCCAGGATGCCGATCGGGCGGCCGGTGCGGGCTTCCAGCTCGCGGATCATGGCGAAGCGGGCGGCATGGTCCTCATGCGTGCCGTGGCTGAAATTCAGCCGGAAGACGTCGGCGCCGGCCTGGAACAGCCGGTTCAGGACCTCGGGCGAGGAACTCGCCGGGCCGAGGGTGGCGATGATCTTGGTGCGGCGGCGGCGGCGGATGCGCGGGCGGGCGGACATCTCAGAACGGCAGTTTCAGGCCGGGGGGAAGCGGCAGGCCGGCGGTCAGCTTCTGCATCTCCTCGGCGTTGGCGGCTTCGATCTTGCGCTTCGCATCGGCATGGGCGGCGACGATCAGGTCGCTCAGCATTCCCGGGTCGGAGGGATCGATGATGCGTGGGTCCAGGTGCAGCCGGCGCAGCTCGCCCTTGCCGTTCAGCACCACCGAAACCAGGCCGGCGCCGGCCTCGCCGGTCACCTCGGCGGCCTCCTGGCGGGCCTGCAATTCGGCCATGCGCTCCTGCATCGCTTGCGCCTGCTTCATCAGGCCGGCGAGGTTCTTCATTCGGCGGTCTCCTCGGTCTCGTCATCGGGGTCCGGCGCGGGATCGGCCGGCAGGCCGTAGGCGTCGGCGGTCTCGTCATGCACCGTCTCGATCCGCGCGCCGGGGAAGGCGGCCAGGATGGCGCGCACCAGCGGGTGATCGGCGGCGGCGGCGCGGCGGGAGGCATCGGCGGCGCTGCCCTGCTCGGCCAGGGTCGGCTCGCCGGGCTCGGTGGAAAGCGCGATGGTCCAGCGCGCGCCGGTGGCTTCCAGCAGCGCCGCGGCCAGTCGCGGGGCGAGGTCGCGCGGGGCCTCGGCGAGCGGATGCAGTTCGATCACCGGCGGGGCAAAACGGACCAGCCGGACGGAATGGACCAGATGGGCGTGCAGCAGCGCTTCCCGCCGCTCGGCGATCAGGGCGGCGACGGCGCGGAAGCTGGCGGGCAGCGCCGGGGCGGCGGACAGCACTGGGCCGTTCACCGCACGGGCGCCGCCACCGGAGGGGGCAGGCGTGGCGGCGGGCGAACCGGGAGACGGGGCGGGCGGCGCGTCCGTCGCCGCGGTCAGGCGGCGGACCAACTCGCCCGGCGGCGGCAGTTCCGCCACATGGCAGAGGCGGATCAGGACCATCTCGGCGGCGGCGCGGCGGTCAGGGGCGAATTCCACCTCGTTCACGCCCTTGAGCAGCATCTGCCAGGCGCGGGCCAGGGTGGGCACGGAGACCCGCTCGGCCAGGGCGGCGCCGCGGCTGCGCTCGGCCTCCGGCAGTTCGGGCGAGTCGCGCAGCGCCGGGATGGTTTTCAGCCGGGTCAGGATGTGGACCAGCGCCAGGAGATCCGCCAGCAGCAGGCCGAGATCGGCGCCGCGCTCATAGGCGCGCTCGGTCAGCGCCAGGGCGGCGGCGGGCTGGCCGGCCAGCACCGCTTCCAGCAGGTCGAACACCGCCTCGCGGTCGGCGAGGCCCAGCATCTCGGCCACCTGGGCGGCGGTGATCGGGGCATCGTCGCCGGCGTCGCGCTGGGCGATCGCCTGATCGAGCATGGAGAGCCCGTCGCGCACCGAGCCGTCGGCGGCGCGCGCGATCAGATCGAGTGCCGCCGGTTCCGCCGCCACCTGCTCGGCGGCGGCGATGCGGGCGAAGCGGGCGGCGAGTTCCGCCACCCGCACCCGGCGCAGGTCGAAGCGCTGGCAGCGCGAGAGGACGGTGACCGGGACCTTGCGCAGCTCGGTGGTGGCGAAGACGAACTTCACGTGCGGCGGCGGTTCCTCCAGCGTCTTCAGGAGCGCGTTGAAGGCGTTGCGCGACAGCATGTGGACTTCGTCGATGATGAAGACCTTGGTGCGGGCCTGCATCGGGCGGAAGCGGGTCGCCTCGATGATCTCGCGCACGTCATCGACGCCGGTGCGGGAGGCGGCGTCCATCTCCACCACGTCGGGGTGGCGGTCGGCGAGGATGGCGCGGCATTCGGCGCAGACGCCGCAGGGTTCGGCGGTGGGGCCACCGGTGCCGTCCGGGCCGGTGCAGTTGAGGCAGCGGGCGATGATGCGCGCGGTGGTGGTCTTGCCGACCCCGCGCACGCCGGTGAGCATGAAGGCGTGGGCGACCCGGCCGGTGGCGAAGGCGTTGCGCAGGGTGCGCACCATCGCATCCTGGCCGATCAGGTCATCGAAGCTGCGGGGGCGGTATTTGCGGGCGAGCACCCGATAGGCGGGGGCGGGATCGGCGGGTTTCGGCGCCTCCGGCAGGGCTTCGCCGAACAGGCCGGGGCCTGCGGGCGGGGGTGGGGCGGGATCCTCGGTCTGGCCGGACATGGGTGCCGACCGCCGCGGCGGCCTCCTGTTGCAGGGTGGGGAACCGGACCGGCGACCCGAGCGGAAACTCGCTGCGGCTGCTTCCTTCCGGACCTGACCGGGTTGGCAAGGCGCCCGTCCGCGGCCGGCTCCCCGCGCGCGGTATATCGCGGCGGGGCCTCCGGCGGCAAGGCGGCTACCCCGCCGCTCGCGCCACCAGCTCCGCCCCCTTCTCCCCGATCATGATCGCCGCGGCGTTGGTATTCCCTGAAATCACCGTCGGCATCACCGAGGCATCGATCACCCGCAGCCGCTCCACTCCGAGGACCCGGAGCTCCGGGTCCACCACCGCGGTGGGGTGGGTGCCCATCGTGCAGGTGCTGGTCGGGTGATAGGTGGTGCCGCCGGTGGCGCGCACATGGGCAAGGATCGCCTCGTCGCTCTCGGCGGCGGCGCCGGGCAAGTATTCGCCGTCCACCAGTTTCTGCATCGCCGGACTTTGGAAGACCCGGCGCAGCAGCCGCATCCCCGCCGCCATGGTGTCGCGGTCGCCCTGGGTCGCCAGGTAGTTGGGCTGGATCGCCGGCGGCGCCGCCGGGTCGGGCGAGCGGATGCGCAGCCAGCCCCGGCTCTCCGGCCGGCAGGGGATGGTCACCGCCGAGCAGCCGGGGAAGCGGTGCATCGGCGCCCCGGCGCGGTCCAGGCTGCCGGCGAGGAACTGGTACTGCACATCCGGGCTCGCCAGCTCCGGGCGGGTGCGGGCGAACATCCCGATCGGCCCGGCGCCGGTCATCAGCGGCCCGGTCGCGCCCAGGACATATTCCAGCCCGGCCCAGGCCTGGCGCAGCCAACTATGCGAGATCTCGTTGTAGGTGTTGGCGTGGCGGGCCCGGTAGGTGATGCGTCCGCCCAGATGGTCCTGCAGGTTCTCGCCCACGCCGGCGAGGTCGGCCACCACCGGAATGCCGTGCGCGGCCAGAAGCGCCCCCGGTCCCACCCCCGAGAGTTGCAGCAGCTGCGGGGAATTGATGGAGCCGCCGGCCAGGATCACCTCGGCCCGCGCGCGCGCCTGCCGCAACTGGCCATGCTGGCGATAGCCGACGCCGGTGGCGCGCCGGCCCTCGAACGTCACCCGCTCGGTGAGCGCGCCGGTCTCGACGCGCAGATTGGGCCGGGCCATCGCCGGGCGCAGATAGGCGACCGCCGCCGAGGACCGCCGCCGCCCGCGCACCGTCACCTGCAACGGCCCCACGCCTTCCTGTTCGGCGCCGTTGAAATCGGGGTTGAACGGGATGCCGATCTCCTGGGCGCCGGCGATGAAACCGTCGTTCAGCTCGTGGCGGGAGCGCAGGTCGGACACATGCAGCGGCCCGTCGCCGCCGTGATAGGCATCGGCGCCGCGTTCCTGATGCTCGGCGCGGCGGAAATAGGGCAGCACGTCGTCATAGGACCAGCCGGTGCAGCCGAGCTGGCGCCAGAGGTCGAAATCCTGCTTCTGGCCGCGAATATAGATCAGCCCGTTGATGGACGAGGATCCGCCCAGCACCCGCCCGCGCGGCCAGGGCATCCGGCGGTTGTCGAGGGTGGGGATCGGCTCGGTCTCGAACACCCAGGTGAGGTCGGGGTGGAAGATGTTGCGGAAGAAGCCGGCGGGGATGTGGATCCACGGGTTGCGGTCGGCGCCGCCGGCTTCCAGCAGCAGCACCCGCCGGCGCGGGTCGGCCGAGAGCCGGTTGGCCAGGACGCAGCCGGCCGAGCCGGCGCCGACGATGATGAAGTCGTATTCGTCCGTGTCGGACATGACGGTCCCCCGTGCTGGCGGCGCGAGCGTAACAAGCTCCGGCCGGGGGGGATAGGAGGGGGCGTTGCCGGCCGGGGATACCGCGCGCAGGGTTGGCGTGGCGGCCGCGCGCGAAACAAGAGGTTGCCCGTCCGCGGCAGGAGGATGCGGTGCGACGGACCCTGACCTTCGAGGCGCGTGGCGCGAAACCGAAGGGAGATCGCCGGCTCAAGGGGCAGCCATGACGGGAGGCTCCGGAACCGCTCCGACGGCCGATCGGAGACAGGCGACGAAGCCGGCCTGCTCGGCGGTCGGCAGCCAGTCGGCGCGGGTGATCTGCCCGACCCGGCGCCCGTCGGCGGGCACCGGCAGCGGCAGCACCGCAAGCGGCGCGGCGGCGGCCAGCGAGCGGGCGGTGACGCTCAGCGCGTCGCTCTCCTGAAGCATCGCCAGCATGGTGGTCGTGGAATTGGTCTCCAGCACCACGCGCGCGGGGTCGCGCCCGGCGAACAGCCGTTCCAGCGCCGCCCGCCGCGGCGTGCCGGAGGGTGCCGCCACCCAGCCGAACGGCGCCAGCGCGTCCAGTCCCAGCCGCGCCGATCCGGTCAGCGGATGGCGCGCGCGTGCCACCACCACATAGGGGTCGTCGAACAGCGGCACCTCCGCGATGTCCGCCGGCCCGTCGGGACGCAGCGCGCCGATCAGCACATCGATCTCCCCGCCCCGCAGCGCGCGCAGCAACGGGTCATAGGCATCCTCGATCAGCGCGATCCGCAGCCCCGGATGCAGCCGCAGCGCCGCCCCGCAGGCGCGCGCCAGCAGCGGCTTCGGCATCAGCGGCAGGCAGCCGGCGGTGACGCGCCCGCCGCCCTGGCCCTCGGCGACGGCGAGTTCCGCGCGTGCCTGGTCGAGTTCGGTCAGCGCCACGCGCAACCGGCGCGCCAGTTCCGCCCCCGCCGGCGTGACGCCGATCTCCCGCAGTTGGCGGCGATAGAGCGCCACCCCGGCCAGCTGCTCCAGCCCGCGCGCGGCGCGCTGCACCGCCGGCAGCGAGAGGCCGAGCGCGCGCGCCGCCGCGGCGAAGCCACCCTGCGCGGCGATGGCGAGGTGGCAACGGAGCTGCGGCGCGGTCAGCGCCTCGGCCGCGCGCTGCCCGGCGCGCGCATCGCCGCGCGTCGCGGCCAGCGCGGCGGCGAGCTGCGCGGCGAGGCGGACGGCGCGCCGGTGCAGGATTCGCCCGGCCTCGGTGGGGTGGGTGCCGCCGGGGCCGCGTTCCAGCAGGCGCCGGCCGAGCCGGGTCTCCAGCCGGTGCAGCGCATGGGTGACGGCGGGCTGCGACAGGCCGAGCGCGCGCGCCGCCGCCCCGGCCGCGCCGGTGCGGACGGCGGCGTCGAAAATCCGCAGTTGCCGGGGCGGCAGCGCGCCGATCGGGTCGGGCATGGCGGCGGCATCGGGCATGGCGGGGCAGGTTAACATAAATCTATGCCCTGCCGCCGATTATGTATGACCGCCGCCGCGCGCCGCGGCGGTAGGCAGCAACCGACATTCCCGGGGGAAGCGGCGCATGGCGCTGATCGACACGCATACACACGTGATCTCGCCGGACCCGGAGCGCCACCTGGTACAACCGCTCGGCGGCCATCGTTCCGGCTGGTCCGAACGCCACCCGGTGGATGCGGACGGGCTGCTGCGGGCGATGGACGTGGCCGGGGTGGACCGGGCGGTGGTGGTGCAGGCCTCCACGGTTTACGGGCACGACAACACCTATGTCGCCGAGACGGTGGCCGCCCATCGGGATCGCCTGGTCGGGGTGTTCTCGGTCGATGTGCTGGCCGACGACGCGGTGGAGCAGGTGCGGCGCTGGCACGAGCGCGGCCTCGCCGGGCTGCGGCTGTTCACCACCGGCAGCACCATGCCGGGCCAGGCCGGCTGGCTCGACGATCCGCGCTCCTTCCCCGCCTGGGCCTGGTGCGAGGCGCACGGGCTGCCGGTCTGCCTGCAGATGACGGCCGACGGCATCCCGATGCTGCGCACCTTGCTGGCGCGGTTTCCGCGGGTGCGGGTGCTGCTGGACCACCTCGCCCGGCCGCGGCTGGAGGACGGCCCGCCCTATGCGCAGGCGGCGGGGCTGCTGGCGCTGGGCGCCGCGCCCGGGGTGTATCTGAAACTCACCAGCCGTGGCATCGAGGCGGCGGGGCAGGGGGCCTCCACCTTCCCGAAGTTCATTTCGGTGCTGCTGGATCGGTTCGGCGCCGGGCGGATCGCCTGGGGATCGAATTTCCCGGCCGCCGAGGGCAGCCTCGCGGCGCTCACGCAAGCGGCACGGGATGCGCTGGCGGGGCTGGCGGCGGCGGATCGGGAGGCGATCCTCGCCGGCACCGCGGTCACGCTCTATCCGGCGCTGGCGGGGGCGGGGCATGGCTGAGCCGGTGCGGCTGACCGCGGCGCTGCGGCTTTATCCGCACACAAGGGCGCTGAAGCGGGGGCTGGTGCGGAACGACGCGGTGGCGCTGGATTTCGTCGAGGTCGATCCGATCCATGACGCCTTCGCGCCAATGATCCGGCACCAGGCCTACGACGTCTCGGAACTGGCGATCGTCGTCGCGTTGCAGGCGGTGGCGGCCGGCAAGAAGCTGATCCTGCTGCCGGCGGTGGTGGCGGGGCGGATGCAGCGCGGCTGCTTGATCTGTCACCGCTCGCGCGGCCCGATCGCGGGCGCGGCGATCGCCGGCAAGCGGGTCGGCGTGCGCGCCTATTCGCAGACCACCGGCATGTGGGTGCGCGCGGCGCTGCGCGAGGATTACGGGCTGGCGGTGACGGATATGCGCTGGTTCACCCAGGGCGGCTCGCATCTCGCGGAATTCGCCGACCCGGACTTCGTGCAGCCGGCGACGCCGGGAAAAAGCCTGCCGGCGATGCTGCGCGACGGCGACATCGACGCCGCGATCCTGGGCAACGATCTGCCGGAGGGCGAGGAGTTCGCCCCGGTCATCCCCGATCACGCCGCGCGCGACGCGGCCTGGGTGGCCGCGCACGGGTTCCTGCCGATCAACCACCTGGTCGCGGTTTCGGCGCCGGTGGCGGCGGCGCACCCCGCCGCCGTGGCCGCCGTCTATCACCTGCTGCGGCAAAGCGCCGCCCAGGCGGAGCAGCCCGCCGGCCGCCCGGGCCCGACCCTGTTCGGCATCGAGGCACTGCGCGCGCCGCTGCGCGACATCATCGCGGAATGTTACCGCCAGGGGCTGATCCCCCGGCTGCTGGACCCGGATGCGGTGCTGGCCCCCGCCGCCGCCCTGCTCGACGCCCAGCACGTCCGAAACTGACCGCGCCGTTGGCGCCAACGAACCACCGGGAGGACAACACGACCATGACCCAGGACCCCATCGCCGGCGCCAGGCCGCGGGCGCCGTTCTACCGCGACATCTCGTTCCAGGTCCTGATCGGCATGGTCCTTGGGGTGGCCGTGGGCCTGATCTGGCCGCAGTTCGGCATCGCCCTCAAGCCGCTCGGCGATGCCTTCATCCGCGCGATCCGGATGGTGATCGGGCCGGTGATCTTCTGCACCGTGGTCCACGGCATCGCGCGCGCCGGCAATCTGGGCGCGGTCGGGCGGATCGCGCTCAAGGCGCTGGTCTATTTCGAGGTCATCACCACCCTGGCGCTGCTGATCGGCCTTGGCGTCGGCAATCTCTGGCAGGCCGGGCGGGGGATGCATGTCGATCCGGCGCTGCTCGACCCGCACGCGGTGCGCGCCTTCGTGGGCGCGGGCGCGGTGGTGCATCGGCGCACCATCGCGGGGTTCCTGCTGAACGTCGTGCCCGCCACCGCGGTCTCCGCCTTCGCCACCGGCAACATCCTCCAGATCGTGCTGTTCTCGGTGCTGTTCGGCGCCGGCGTGGCGGCGGCCGGCCCGGCCGGGGAGCCGGTGGTGCGGGTCATCGAGGGGGTATCCCGCGCGTTCTTCTGGATCATCGGCTTCGTGATGCGCTTCGCCCCGCTCGCCACCCTGGGCGCGATGGCCTTCACCGTCGGGCGGTTCGGGGTCGCCACGCTCGACTCCCTCCTTGGGTTCATCGCCGAGTTCTACGTGATCTGCGCGCTGTTCCTGGTGCTGGTGCTGTGGCCGGTGGCGCGGATCAGCGGGTTCAGCCTGCTGCGGCTGATGCGCTACATCCGCGCCGAGCTGCTGCTGGTGATCGGCACCAGCTCGTCCGAGACGGTGTTTCCCCAGCTCACCCGCAAGCTGGAGGAGCTCGGGTGCGACGAACGGGTGGTGGGGCTGGTGCTGCCCACCGCCTATACCTTCAACCACGACGGCACCTGCCTCTATTTCGCCGCCGCCACCCTGTTCCTGGCGCAGGCGACCGGCACGCCGCTGGATTTCGCCCATCAGCTCGCGCTGCTGGCGGTGCTGCTGCTGACCAGCAAGGGCGCGGCGGGGGTGTCGGGCTCGGCGCTGGTGGTGCTGGCGATCACGCTGGCCGCGAGCCATAGCGTGCCGGTGGCGGCGATGACGCTGATCATCGGCATCCATCGGATCCTGTCCGCCGCTTTCGTCTCCGTCAACATCATCGGCAATTCGGTGGCGACGGTGGTGGTGGCGCGGTGGGAAAATGCCCTCGATCGGCCGCGGCTGCGGGCGGCGCTGGCGGCCGGCACGGCGGGATGAGGCTCCGGTGCCGCCCTGCGATCGGCGGCGCATCCGGGCGGGGACGGGGAGGCCACGACGGGGGAGCTGAGCGGGCGGCGCTGTCCGCTCAGTCCAGCTCGACGTCCGCGCCCAGGAACAGCCGCGCCACCCGCGGATCGTCCAGGATCGCCCGCGCGGTGCCGGTCAGGCGCGTGCGCCCGGTCTCCAGCACGATGCCGAAATCGGAAATCTCGAGCGCGCTGCGCGCGTTCTGCTCCACCATCAGGATGGAGACGCCGGACGCGCGCAGCCCCTGCAAGGTGGCGAAGACCTCCTTCACCATCAGCGGCGAGAGGCCGATGGAGGGTTCGTCGATCAGCATCAGCTTCGGCGCCGCGATCAGCCCGCGCGCGATCTCGAGCAGCTTCTGCTGCCCGCCGGACAGGGTGGAGGCTTGCGAGGACGCCCGCTGGCGCAGGATCGGAAACCGGTCGAGCGCGGCCTCCACCTTCGGGCGCATCGCGCCGGCCGACCCCAGCGCCACGCCGCCCAACTCCAGATTGTCGCGCACCGAGAGCTCGGGGAAGATGTTGCGCCCCTGCGGCACGTAGCAGACGCCGGCGGCGATCAGCGCGCGCGGCGCCGCACCGGTGACATCCGTCCCGTCCAGCAGGATGCGCCCGCCGGTCAGCCGCAGCAGGCCGAACACCGCCTTGAAGCAGGTGGATTTGCCGGCCCCGTTCGGTCCGATCACGGTGGTGATGGCGGCGCGCGCCACGGCGAAGGAACAGCCGTTCAGGATCGTCATCCGGCCATAGCCGCCGGTGACGTTGTCCAGCACCAGGATGGGGGAGGGGTCAGTGGCCAAGATAGGCCTCGATCACGTCTGCATTGTTGCGCACCGCCTCCGGCGCGCCGTCGGCGATGACCTTGCCCTCGGCAATGCAGATCACCCTTGTGCAGAGCGACATCACGAAATCCATGTTGTGCTCGATCACCACGAAGGTGGCGCCGGCCTCGGTGTTCATCGCCCGCAGCCGCTCCCGGAACGAACCGAGCAGGGTCAGGTTCACCCCGCCCGCCGGCTCGTCGAGCAAAACCAGGCGCGGGCCGGCCATGAAGGCCATCGCCGCGTCGAGCAGCTTCTGCTGGCCGTAGGACAGGCCCCCCGCCGCCAGATCGGCGATATGCGTCAGCTGGAACAATTCCAGCATCCGGTTTGCCGCCGCGGTCAGCCCGGCATCCGGCCGGCCGAACAGGCGCGCGAGGCGCGAGCCGACATGCTCCTGCCCGGCGAGGATCAGGTTCTCGCGCGCCGAGAGCTGCGGGAACACCTGCAACAGTTGGAAGGTGCGCGATACGCCGCGCCGGTTCAGCACCGCCGGGGCCATGCCCGTCACGTCCTGCCCGTCCAGCAGCACGGTGCCGGCGGACGGCACCAGCTGGCCGAGCAGGCAGTTGAACAAAGTGGACTTGCCCGAGCCGTTGGGCCCGATCACGCCCAGGATTTCTCCCTCGCCGACCTGGAACGAGACGCCGTTGACCGCGCGCACGCCGCCGAAATGCCGGTGCAGATCGCGCGCTTCCAGGACCGGGGTCATTTCACCGTCCGCCCGCGCGCGAGCACCCGTTCGGCCAGCCCCACCAGCCCGTCGGGGAAGAAGATCAGCAGCAGGATCACCGCGGTGCCGTAGGTCACCAGGTAGTAATCCTTGAGGAAGCGCAGCCATTCCGGCAGCAGCACCGCCACCAGCGCGCCGAGATAGGGGCCCAGGAACGAACCCGACCCGCCCACCACCACCATCAGCAACAGCGAGAAGGACAAGGTCAGCGCGAACGGCGTCGGCTCGATATACTGCACCAGCGGCGCGAACAGCGCGCCCGCCACGCCGCCCAGCGCCGCGCCAATGGCGAAGGCGAGCAACGTGTAGTCGCGCACCACCACGCCGAGGCTCGCCGCCCGCACCGGGTTCTCGCGGAGCGCGATGAAGGCGCGGCCCCAGGGCGAGCGCAGCAGCCACCAGGCGCCGAAACTCACCAGCGCCAGCACGATCAGGCACAGGAACAGATAGCCGCGTCCGCTGGTGAAGCCCGCCGGGCGGCGGATATGATCGATGCCGTAGATGCCGCCCGTGATCCAGGCTTCATTGCGGAACACCAGGAAGGCGATGGTCGCCAGCGCCAGGGTCACGAAGGCCAGGTAATGCCCCTGCACGCGCAGCGCCGGAAACCCGAGCAGCACGCCGAGCGCGAAACAGAGCAGCGCGCCCAGCGCCAGGGTGGCGCCGAACGGCCAGCCATGCGGCAGCAGGATCGCGGTGGTATAGGCGCCGACACCGACGAAGCTCGCCTGCGCCAGCGAGATCTGCCCGGCGTAGCCGAGCGTCAGGTTCAGCCCCGTCGCGGCGACGGTGTAAACCGCCCAGAGCGAAAGCAGATAGACGATATAGGGCGAGGTCAGCAGCCCGAGCACCGCCGCCGCCGCCACCAGCCCCAGCGCGCCGGCGAGATTGGCGTGATCCC
Source organism: Pseudomonadota bacterium (assembly GCA_021807785.1). GTDB lineage: Bacteria > Pseudomonadota > Alphaproteobacteria > Acetobacterales > Acetobacteraceae > JAJZVS01. Next base: position 1,933 of record JAKBCO010000042.1, on the reverse strand, counting down.
GGCTCATACCCGCCGTTCCTCGCGCCGCCCCAGGATGCCCTCCGGCCGGAACAGCACGAACAGGATCAGCAGCAGCATCGGCACCGCGTCGCGCCACTGGTCGGGACCGAAGGTGGCGGCGAAGGTCTCGGTCACGCCCAGCACCAGCCCGCCCACCACCGCGCCGCGCACCTGGTTGAACCCGCCGACGATGGCGGCCGAGAAGGCCGAGAGCCCGATGCCGATGCCGTTGTTGAACTTCACCAGATAGATCGGCGAGATCAGCAGCGCCGCAAGGGTGACCAGCGCGGCGTTGATGAGGAAGGTGATGAGGATCATCCGCGCCACGTCGATCCCCAGCAGCACCGCCACCTGCGGGTTCTGCGCGCTGGCCTGGATCGCCCGCCCGGTGCGGGTGCGGCCGAGGAACAGATTGAGTGCCGTCACCGCCGCCACCGCGACCGCCAGCACGATCAGGCTCTGCCAGTCGAGGAAGATCTGCCCCCAGTCGATGCCGCCATTGATGCCGGGGAACGGAAACGCCTCCCCGCCGGCGACATCCAGCAGCCCGTTCTGGATCACGATCGACAGCGCCATGGTGGCGATCGCCAGCTGCAACGAGCCATGCTTGAGCATCGGATCGACCAGCACGCGCTTGAAGAGCAGCCCCAGCACCAGCGCCGAGACCACCAGCGCGGCCAGCACCCCGACCCAGAGCGGCAGGCCGAGGCCGCGCACGCCCAGCATGACGAAGGCCGGCACCACGACGAAATCGCCCTGGGCGAAGTTCACCGTCTGCGAGCCTTGCCAAAGCAGCGAGAATCCGGTCGCGATCAGCGCGTAGATGGCGCCGATCGCGAGGCCGGAAACCAGGACCTGCGCGAGCAGACCCACCATCGCGTTACGACTTCTTCGGCGGCACGAAACGCAGGACGTGCTGCTTGCCGTTCTCCACCTTGATGAGGTAGCCGCCGTTGTCGATGTCGCCGTTGGCGAAGACGTTCATCGGCAGCAGGATGCCTGGCTCGGTCTTCGGCGAGATGCTCATCCCGTGCAGGGTGGCGGCCAGCTTGTGCGGATCGGCCTTGCCCATCTTGTCCACCGCCGCCTTGAGCATCCACACCGCCATGTAGCCCTTGATGGCGTTATGGTCGGGGTGGGTGTGGTACTTCGCCTCGAAGCGCTTGACGAAACTCCGCACCGCGGGAACCGGCGAGCCGGTGGCGATGCCGGAGAACGCCACCACGCCGTTGGCCGCGCCGCCGGCGAGGCGGATGGTCTGCGCGTCCATCGCCGAACTGCCGCCGACGATCGCCGCCTTCATCCCCATCTGGCGGAATTCCTTGAGGAAGCGCGCGTTCTCTTCCTCGTGCGCGTAGAGGAAGACCGCGTCCGCATGGGCGGCCCGGAGCTTCAGCAGGTCGGGGGCGAAGCTGACCTGGCCCACCTCGCTCGGGATGTCGGCCACCACCTGCATTCCCGCCGCCTTGGCGTCCTTCACGAACAGGTCGTGCCCGCTCTTGCCGAAATCGTCGTTCGCCCAGGCCACGCCCACGCGCTTCGCGTGGACCACGTTCTTCAGATAGTCGATGATCGGCGGGATGGTCTGCGCCTGGCCGAGCGAGGTGCGGAAGAGGAACTTGTCGCCGCGTGCGGTCAGGTTGTCGGCCTCGCCGCCCATGATCTCGGTCACGCCGGCCTTCTCGGTCAGCGCTTCGTCCACGATCACCGAGCCGGAATAGACCGGTCCCAGCACGGCGAACGGATGCCCGTCCAGCGCCTTCTGGATCACCGCGCGGGAGACCGACGGGTTGGTCTGGGTGTCATAGGCGGTCCCGTGCAGCTTGTGGCCGCGGATGCCGCCCTTGGCGTTGATGTCCTCGATCGCCATCATCACCGCGTCGCGCCAGAGCACGCCGACGGTGGCGCCGGAGCCGGAGAGCTCGGCGGGAAC
>JAKBCO010000266.1 GCA_021807785.1 Pseudomonadota bacterium | reverse complement strand
ACCTCGTCCGCGCCGCCACGGATAAAAAGTCCGTCAAGCTGCGCCGCAAAGTCGCAGGGTGGGATACAGCCTACCTGGACGGCATCCTCAACGAGAGGATCAGCTGAACTTGGATTCGTGGCCCTGGGCCCCGCCGGGCGGCGATGCTGCGCGATCGTGACGTTTCGTCCAGCTTGCCGCATTCCCCCGCCGGCGGGCCGATCGCGCGTTGTCGGGCGGCCGGCGCGTGCCTATTCTCTGCTCGTCGCCGTCGCCACGGCCCAGCATCGAGGTCATCCGGATACCATGAGCGATCTGATCGTCATTGCTTTCGACTCCGAGGAAAAAGCGGAATCGGTGCGCCAGAAGGTGCTCTCCATGCAGAAGGAGTATCTGGTGGAGGTGGGCGACGCGGTGGTGGCGGTGAAGCTGCCGAACGGGCATGTGAAGCTGAACCAGATGTTCCACCCCACCGCCGCCGGCGCCGCGGCCGGCAGCTTCTGGGGCCTGCTGATCGGCGTTCTGTTCATGATGCCGCTGGTCGGCGTGGCGCTCGGGGCCGGCGCCGGCGCACTCGGCGGCGCGCTGACCGATTTCGGGATCAATGACAAATTCATGAAAGAGCTGGGCGAGTCGCTCCGCCCGGGTGGCGCGGCGCTGTTCCTGCTGATCCGCAAGATGACCGCCGACAAGGTGTTCGAGGATCTGCGCGGCGTCGGCGGCACGGTGCTGCGCACCTCGCTGGATCATTCCCGCGAGCAGGCGTTGCGGGACGCGCTGGCCGGGCATCTCGCCACGCTTCCGGCCTGACGCGCGCCGGGCTGGCGCGGCGGGGCGTGCATCGCCATCTATGGGCGCTCGGCGCTTTGGGACCGCCTGCTATCGGGCGCGCCGTTCGGCATCGGGAGCCTGGTGATGGCCGTCGAAGAACCCCCCTTCGCCACCGTTCTGAGCGACGGCGCGTTCGAGATCCGCGATTATCCCGGGCTCATCGTCGCCGAGGTCACCGTGACCGGCGAACAGAAGGAAGCCGCGCGCAAGGGGTTTCGCCTCCTCGCCGGATACATCTTCGGCGGGAACCGGCGCCGTGAGAGCATCGCCATGACCGCGCCGGTGGCCCAGCAGCCGGAGGGCGAAAAAATCCCGATGACGGCCCCGGTCACGCAGGTTCAGGACGCCGGCACCTGGATCGTCCGCTTCACCATGCCGCGCGCTTACAGCCTGGCGAGCCTGCCGGAACCGAACGACCCGAAGGTGCGCCTGAAACCGCTTCCGCCGGCACGGTTCGCGGTGCTGCGGTTCTCCGGGCTGGCCCGCGAAGCGGACGTGGCGGCGAAGACCGAGACGCTGCTCGCCACGCTTCGATCACGCGGCTTGCGCGCTGCGGGTCCCGTGACCCTTGCGCAGTATAACCCGCCCTGGACGCCGTGGTTCATGCGGCGGAACGAGGTCATGGTCCCGCTGGAGGCGGGCTGATCGTGTTCCGATTGTGCTCGGTATGGGCATTTGTTGTCTTATCGGATGGATACCATCGGATGCCTACGAAACGGCAAAATCAGGGCGCGGTGCCGTTCGCGGGAACCTGCGGCACCCGGCGGAACTTCGCCGGGTCGTAGCCCTCGGCGGCGAACCGGGCGAGCAGCGCGTCAAGCTCCGCATCGCCCATGCGCCGATGCCGCGACAGCACCCAGCCGTAATCCCGCCCCGGATACCCCACCAGCGCGGTGCCGTAATGCGGCCCGACATAGAGGATGAGGTAGGACAAATAGAGCGGCCAGAACGGCGATTCCCGCCAGTAGGCGCCATGCCGGCCCTTCACCACATAGCCATGCATCACGAAGCGCGTGGGCTTTCCGGAAAATCCCCCGCTCAGCCCATGATAGACATCGCGCACGTGACCGTGCGGGAAACTCACGTCGAAATAGCTGGCGACATTGCCGCGCTCGGCGAAATACGGGATCTCGGCGATGATGTACCAGCGCCCGGCATAGCGCGACAGATCGACGTCGGGGGCCAGGCGCTGGCGGGTGCCGAAACCGGCGCAGCCGGACAGCGCGACCAGCAGCGCGAGCAGCGCGGGCAAGCGCTTCATGTCACCCTCTCGTAACGAATCAGCGAGCCGTCGCTGGCCGTGAACAGCAGCCCGGTCCAGACCCCGGCTTGGGTGTACCAGATGCGCATCGTGGCCGGGCCGGTGATGGCGTAGCTGTTCGCCGCCACCCGCGCCCCGTCGGCCAGCAGCGCCGGATGCGCGCCGAGCGGCCTCACCCGCGGATGCAGCAACCGCCCGTTTTCCAGATTGATCCAGGGGCCGCGCAGCTCCGCCCGGTTCCAATGGCTCGCGATCATCGCGCCGGCGGGCGCGCGGTAGCGCGGCGTGTGGGTCCCCTCCACCCAGAGGCCGGAGGCATCGCGGCTCGCGCGCATGAACAGCGCGGTGCCGTCGTCATCGGTGTGCGAGGCGGCCGCCACGCAGCGCCCGTCGCGCCAGGTTTCCTCCCCGCGCAGCCGGTAGCGATAGAGCACCAGCGGGCCGAAGCGGACCGCGATATCGACGGCGATGGCGACCCGCATCCCGCCCGGCGCCGGCAGGAAGCGAAGCACATGGGCGCCGATGCGCGAACCCTCGCGCAGCAGGCGGAAGTGCAGCAGGTCGGCGCGCGGCACCCCGGGCGCCGCGACCGCGGCGGCCAGCAGCACGCGTCGGGTCAGCACCGGCGCGGTTCCAGCCGCCAGAGCCCGACATCCACCCGCCCGGCGCGGAACCCGGCCTCGCAATAGGCGAGGTAGTAGTCCCACAGCCGGCGAAACCGCGGCGGGAAGCCCTGGGCGGCGATCGCGGGCCAGGCTTCGTGGAAGCGCGCCCGCCAGGCGGCCAGGGTGAGCGCGTAGCTGGCGCCGAAATCTTCCCGATGCGTCACCGCGAAGCCATGGTCGGCGGCCAATCGCGCGATCTCCCCCGCCGAGGGCAGCATCCCGCCGGGAAAAATCTGGCGCTGGATGAAGTCGGCGGCGCGGCGATAGGCCGGCAGGGCGTCCTCGGCGATGGTGATGGCCTGGATCACCGCCACCCCGCCGGGGGCGAGGCAGCGGCGCAGGGTGGCGAAATAGCTTGGCCAGAAGGCCACTCCCACCGCCTCGATCATCTCGATCGAGACGATGCGGTCATGGAGTCCCGCGCAGTCGCGATAATCCTGCAACAGGATCCGCGCCCGGCCGCCGAGCCTGGCGCGCGCCCAGTCCAGCTGGGCGGGCGAGAGGGTGATGCCGGTCACCAGCGCCCCGGCCTCGGCCAGCCGGCCGGCCAGGTCGCCCCAGCCGCAGCCGATCTCGAGCACGCGCCGGCCGGGGGCGAGATCCAGAAGCTCCAGCACCCGGGCCTGTTTCTCCGCCTGGGCGACTTCCAGCGTCATCCCCGGCCGGGTGAAGAGTGCCGAGGAATAGCTCATGCCCGCGTCGAGCCAGGCGGCGTAGAAGGCATTGCCGAGATCGTAATGGGCGCGGATGTTGCGCCGGCTGCCGCCGCGGGTGTTGGCGCGCGCGGCATGGGCGAGGCGGTGGAACAGCCGCACCGGCGCCGGCCCGCCCTCGGCGCCCGGGATGCGCGCGAGGTTGCGCGCGGCGAGTTCCAGCAGCGCCACCGGGTCGGGGCTGGACCAGTCGCCATCGATGAAGGCCTCGGCGAAGCCGTTGTCCCCGCCCAGCAGCAGCCGGCCGAGCGCGCGCCACCGGTGCAGCACCCAGACCGCCTCCGGCCCGGCTTCGGCGCCCTCCCCGCGCAGGCGGGTCCCGTCGGGCAGCACCACGACGAGGCTGCCGGCGGCGAGGCGGGCCAGGAGCCGCCCCATCAGCCACCGCCCGGGATGCGGCCAGCCGGCGGCCGGGCGGTCGAGCGCGCGATCGCTCATGCCGGATCTCCTTGCGCGACGATGCTGATCGGCTCGGCCGGCGGCGGCGGGCAGCGGCGGATGCGCACGCCCTTGCGCCAGAGCTTCGCCGCCTCCCAATGGATCGCCCCCAGCACCTGTGCCGCCAGCAGCGGGTGGCGCGGGAACAGGCCGAGCAGGGCGCGGTCGGTCAGCTCTCGCCGGCGCGCGGCGAGGCAGGCGGTCAGCAGCGGCCCGGCCGCGTCCCGCGCCTCGATCGCGACGGTGAGCCGCGCGTCCGGCCCCACCAGCCGGAACCGGTAGCGC
>JAKBCO010000265.1 GCA_021807785.1 Pseudomonadota bacterium | reverse complement strand
TAGCTCTCGGCCAGGTCCAGCAACTGGCCGATATCGTGAGGGTGCAGGCCCTCGATGGCGAGGAGGTGGCGGAGCGGCACGCGCCGCTTGTCGCCGCCGCCGCCCGGCAGGTCAACCGGGGGCGTTCGGATCGCGCCGCGACTGCCGGCGGATCACCTCGGCGATGCCGCCCGCGCCCTGGCGCGCGATCTCGGGGGCGACCTGACGCCAGTCATGGTCCAGCGCGCCGGCGGTGATCCGGTTGAGCTGGAACACCCGCCCGCCCTCGCGCCCGGCGGCGTTGGTGACGATCCAGCGCAGCTGCACCATCTGCCGCCCGCCCGGCAGCGCGGTGATCCGCACCGCGCCCCGGACCAGGAAATCGGCCTTGCCGGCGGGCCCCAGCACGTCCTCGTGCAGCCCCGCCAGGGCATGGCGCATCGCGGCGGCCAGCACGCGGTCGCCATTGCCCGGCGCGCCGACCACCGGGGCCACCCGCACCCGCGCCGGGCGGTTGAGCAGGGAATGCGGATTGGCGCGCAGGATCCCCACTTCCACCCGCGCCAGCAGCCGGGCCAGGCGCGGCGCGGCGGCGGTGGCGGCGGCATCCAGCAGCGCCGGATCGCCGCCGGTCCAGGCGGCGGCGGGCACCGGCGCGCCTTCGATGCTGCCGCTCGGCCGGCCGGCCGGGGTCAGCAGGGTGAAGCGCGGGGTCACGGTTCCATTTGCGGCGCCGGCGGTGACGCGCAGGCGCCAGTCGGTGGCGGCGGGGCGCAGGGCGAAGGCGGGCACCGTGCGCGCGCGCAGCTGGTGCGCGAGGTCGGCGGCGAGCCGGGCGCCGCCGGCGGCGGGCAGCAGCGCCGCGCGCGGCGGCGGAATCGCCAGCCGCGGCGCCGGTGGCCGCCCCAGCTCGCGCCCGACCCGCCCCGGATTGCCGAGAAACGGCTGCGGCAAGGTCCCGCACCCGGCCAATGCGCCGAGCAGGAAAGCCAACGCCGCGCCCCGCGCGAAACCGCGCGGCCCCGACCGGTCCCGCATGAACGGCGCGGCGGCGGTCAGTCGGCGGCCAGGGCCATCTGCCGGCGCATGATCGCCTTGCCGGCGTAGTCCTCCACCGCCTCGGCCACCGCGTCGGCATGGGAGGCGAAGACGTGGTCCGCCCCCGGGAAGACCCGGTAATCGACGCTCACGCCCTTCTGGGTATTGAGCTTCTCGACCAGCTTGCGCACCGACAGTTCCGGCACCAGCTCGTCGGCGTCGCCATGGATCATCAGCCCGCCGCAGGGGCAGGGGGCGAGGAAGCCGAAATCGTAATGGCTCGCCGGCGGCGCCACGCTGACCCAGCCGGAGATCTCCGGCCGGCGCATCAGCACCTGCATCCCCACGAAGGCACCGAAGGAATAGCCGGCGATCCAGAGCCCCCCGGCCCCCGGATTGACCGCCTGCATCCAGTCCAGCGCCGCGGCGGCGTCGCCGATTTCGCCGATGCCGCCGTCATAGCGGCCCTGGCTGCGCCCGACCCCGCGGAAATTGAAGCGCATCACCGAGCAGCCCAGCCGCACGAAGGACTGGAACATCGCGTAGGTGATGCGGTTGTTCATGGTCCCGCCGTGCAGCGGGTGCGGGTGCAGGATCAGCGCGACCGGCGCGCCGCGCTGCTTGCTGTGGTGATAGCGACCCTCGAGCCGGCCGTCCGGACCGGCAAACATCACTTCAGGCATGGCGTCCCGAATTCCGATTCTTGGTTGTGGCCCGGGCACGTCCGCGCGAATCCCCCGATCCGTGCCGCGCCGAGGCTGGATGATGCCGCCGGAGACGGGCAGGCTGGCCCGGCTGCCGGAAGCGGTCGATGGCAGGCATGTGGTACCCACTGCAAATGGAACCCTCTCCCCCCGAATTCAACGGACCGCCGGGATTGTTGACTACCCCAGTCGGGAATTATAGCCTTTCCTGCAACCCGTCATGGCGCCCGGGGTTCCCCGAAAGCGGCGGTGCCGGCAATCCCGGCCCTGCCATTTCGCCTCGCCGGGCACTATAACGGCTGTCGTGTCCCTATGCATAACGGAAATGTCGCATGGCTTTCATGTTTCTTCGGGACCTGATCCGAACCTATCGGGAACGTGATCCCGCCGCCCGCTCCAACCTCGAAGTCCTGCTGTGCTACCCGGGGGTCCACGCGGTCCTGTGGCACCAGCTGTCGCACGCCCTCTGGCAGCACCGGCTGCGCCTCCTGGGCCGGTTCTCCTCGCACATCGCCCGCTGGCTGACCGGAATCGAGATCCACCCCGCCGCCAAGCTCGGCCGGCGGCTGGTGATCGACCACGGCATGGGCGTCGTGATCGGCGAGACCGCCGAGATCGGCGACGATTGCTACATCTATCACCAGGTCACCCTGGGGGTGGCGCGCGCCTCCGCCGGCAAGCGCCACCCGACAGTGGGCAACGGGGTCATCATCGGCGCCGGGGCCAAGGTGCTGGGGCCGATCCATGTGGGCGACAACGCCCGCGTCGGCTCCAACGCGGTGGTGGTGGACGACGTGCCGGCCGATACCACCGTGGTCGGGATGCCGGCCCGGCCGGTCGATCGCAAGCTGCCCCGCCGCGGCCCGCAATTCGACCCCTACGGAATGCCCTGCGACGACAGCCTGGACCCGCTGCTGCGCGACCTCGAGGGGCTGCGCGCCGAGCTCACCGAAGTGGAGGCCCGCATCGCCCGGCTGACGTCCCCCTTGGCCACCCCGCCCGCCGAACCCCGGCCGGCACCGGCCCGGCAGGCCCGCTGATGCAGCTGTCCACCCGCGGTCGCTACGCCGTCATGGCGATGGCCGAACTCGCCGCGCGGGAGGCCGCCGGCGCCGGCCCGATCTGCGGGCCGGTCTGCCTGGCCGACATCGCCGCCAGCCAGCTGCTGTCGCTTTCCTACCTGGAGCAACTCTTCGCCCGGCTGCGCCGCGCCGGCCTCGTCGGCGCCGCGCGCGGCCCCGGCGGCGGCTACCGGCTGGCCCGCCCGGCGGAGGCGATCTCCATCGCCGAGATCGTCGCCGCGGTCGATGAACCGATCCACGCCACCCGCTGCGCGGCCGGCGGGCCGGGCTGCATGAGCTGGTCCGCCACCGAGGCCGGCCCCTGCCGCACCCATGATCTCTGGCAGGAGCTGGGCTCCCAGATTCGCCTGTTCCTGGAAGGCGTCACCCTGCGGGACGTGATCGCCGACCGGGTGGCGGGGCGCGCCGCCCCACCACACCCGGCACTCGCCCCGGCCGTGGTTGACCCATGAAGAATGGGTCAACCACGGCCGGGGCGACTCGTGTTTCGCGCACAGCCGCCACGCCAACCCTGCGCGCGGTATGCCCGGATTCCTTCGGAACCCGGGCATACCACCGGCCTGAGAGTTTGTGAAAGAATGCCCGTCAACCGCCAAAACCGCCCGAAAACCCGAGCAATGACAACGGGCGTTCTTTCACAAGTTCGATTGTTTTTCAGGCCCTGACCCCGATGGCGGTCTATCTCGACGCCAACGCCTCCGAGCCGCCGCGCCCGCAGGCCCTGGAAGCCGCCCTTCGCGCGCTGGCGCTGACCGGCAACCCCGCCTCGGTCCACGGCCCCGGCCGCGCCGCGCGGGCGCTGCTGGACTCCGCGCGCGACACGCTGGCCCGGCTGCTCGACGCGCGCCCGGGCGACGTCGTCTTCACCTCCGGCGCCACCGAGGCCAATGCGCTGGCGCTGCACGCCCTGCCCGCCGGGCGAACCGTGCTGGTGGGCGCCACCGAGCACGATTCGGTCCTGGCCGCCGCACCCTCGGCCACCCGGCTCGCGGTGGACCGCGACGGGGTGATCGACCTCGACGCCGCGGCGGCGGCGCTGGCGCGCGGCCCCGCCTTCGTCGCGGTGATGGCGGCGAACAACGAGACCGGCACGATCCAGCCGCTGCCCGCGCTCGCCGCGCTCTGCCGCCGCCACGGCGCCTGGCTGCATGTCGATGCGGTGCAGGGGCTGGGACGCGGACCGGTGCCGCCTTGCGACAGCCTGGCGATCTCCGGCCACAAACTCGGCGGTCCGCCCGGCGCCGGGGCGCTGGTGCTGCGCGGCCCCACCGGCGCGCCCCGCCCGCTGCTCGCCGGCGGCGGGCAGGAGGGCGGCTGGCGCGCCGGCACCCCGCCGCTGGCCGCCATCGCCGGGCTGGCCGCCGCCGCCGAGGCCGCCTTCGCCGCCGGCCCGG
>JAKBCO010000041.1 GCA_021807785.1 Pseudomonadota bacterium | reverse complement strand
CGCAGCCCCGAAGCCAGCACCGCGGTCGCCGCGCCCTCGATCAGGCGGGCATCCTCCTCCATGTCGAAGGAATAGCGCAGCAGCATCGCGAAGCTGAGGATCTGCGCCAGCGGGTTGGCGATACCCTTGCCAGCGATGTCGGGCGCGCTGCCATGGATCGGCTCATACAGCGCATGGCGCTTGCCCGAAGCCTGCACCGCCCCCAGCGTGGCGGACGGCAGCATCCCCAGGCTGCCGGTCAGCATGGAGGCAAGATCGGACAGCAGATCGCCGAAGATGTTGGAGGTCACGATCACGTCGAACTGACGCGGGTTGCGCACCAGCTGCATGGCGCAGTTGTCGGCGTACATGTGCGACAGCGCGATATCGGGGTAGTCCCGTGCGCCCAGCGCGGTCACGGTCTGGCGCCAGAACAGACCCGACTGCATCACGTTGGCCTTCTCGACGCTGGTCATCCGCAAGCCGCGCTTGCGCGCCAGTTCGAAGCCCACCCGCGCCACCCGCTCGATCTCCCCGGTGGTGTAGGATTCGGTATCGAAGCCGCGCCGCTGCCCGTCGGGCAGCGTCTCCACCCCGCGCGGCGTGCCGAAATAGACCCCGCCGGTGCTTTCCCGCACGATCATCAGATCGAGCCCGCGCACCACGTCCGGCTTCAGGGTGGAGGCATCGACCAGCGGGTCCAGCACCACCGCCGGGCGCAGGTTGGCGAACAGGTCGAGCTCTTTGCGTAACCGCAGGATCGCAAGCTCCGGGCGCATGTCGAAGCCCAGCCTGTCCCATTTCGGCCCGCCGACCGAGCCGAACAGGATCGCATCCGCATCCCGCGCCGCCTGCATGGTCGCTTCCGTGATCGGCGTGCCCTCGGCGTCGATGGCAGCACCCCCCACCAGCGCCTCGGCGATGTCGAACCGCACCATGCGGCGGCGGTCCATCCAGTCGATGACGCGGCGGGTTTCCGCCATCACCTCGGGGCCGATCCCGTCGCCGGGCAGGATCAGCAGCTTCTTGTTGGCGGGCATGGGGCGGTCCTTCGTCTCAGGCGGCTTCGGTGGTGGCCGGCAGCCAGGGTTCGGCCGCGCGCCGGCGCGCCTCGTAGGCATCGATCGCCGGCGCGTGCTGAAGCGTCTGGCCGATATCGTCGAGCCCGTTCAGCAGCAGGTGCTTGCGGAACGGGTCGATCTCGAAATGGACCTCCTCCCCGTTCGGCCGCACCACCACCTGGCGGTCCAGATCGACGGTCAGGCGCGCGTTGCCGCCGAGCTTCGCATCCTCGATCAGCGCGTCGCAGACCGCGCGCGGCAGGCGGATCGGCAGGATGCCGTTCTTGAAGCTGTTGTTGTAGAAGATATCGGCGAAGTCGGGCGCGATGATGCAGCGGATGCCGAAATCCAGCAGCGCCCAGGGGGCGTGCTCGCGCGACGATCCGCAGCCGAAATTCTCATGCGCGATCAGGATCTCCGCGTGGCGGTACGGCTCCTGGTTGAGCACGAACTCGGGCCGTTCCTTGCCGGCGGCGTCGTAGCGGAGCGTGTCGAACAGATGCACCCCGAGCCCGGAGCGCTTGATGGTCTTGAGGAAGCGGGCCGGGATCACCTTGTCGGTGTCCACATTCGCCAGCGGCAACGGCGCGGCAACGCCGGTCAGGGTGGTGAACTTGTCCATCGCGCGCGCTCCTCAGCCCAGTTGCCGCACATCGGCGATATGCCCGCGCACCGCCGCGGCGGCGGCCATGGCGGGGGAAACCAGATGGGTCCGCCCGCCGGGACCCTGGCGGCCCTCGAAATTGCGGTTGGACGTGCTGGCGCAACGCTGGCCGGCGGTGATCTTGTCCGGGTTCATCCCCAGGCACATCGAACAGCACGGGTCGCGCCACTCGAACCCCGCTTCCAGCAGGATGCGGTCGAGCCCCTCCTGCTCGGCCTGGCGCTTCACCTGGCCGGACCCCGGCACCACCAGCGCCTGCACGCCGGGCGCCACCTTGCGGCCCCTGGCCACCGCGGCGGCGGCGCGGATGTCCTCGATCCGCCCGTTGGTGCAGGAGCCGATGAAGACCACGTCGATCGGCAGGTCCTCCATCCGCGTGCCCGGGGTCAGGCCCATATAGTCCAGCATCCGCTGCATCTGCGCCCGCGCCCCGTCATCGGCGACCGCCGACGGGTCGGGCACCACGCCGGTCACCGGCACCACCGCCCCGGGGGTGGTGCCCCAGGTGACCATCGGCGCCACCTCGCGGGCGTCCAGCACGACTGTGGTGTCGTATTGCGCGCCGGGGTCGGACGGCAGGCTGCGCCAATACGCCACCGCTTGGTCGAACGCCGCGCCCTTGGGCGCGTATTCGCGCCCGCGCACGTAGTCGATCGTGGTCTCGTCCGGCGCCACCAGCCCGGCCCGCGCCCCGGCCTCGATCGACATGTTGGAAACCGTCATCCGCCCGGCCATGTCCAGCGCGCGGATGCCCTCCCCGGCGAATTCGATGACATGGCCGTTGCCGCCGGCGGTGGTGATCTTGCCGATGATCGCCAGCACCAGATCCTTGGCCGAGGCGCCGAAGCCCAGCGTGTGATCGACCCGGATCAGCAGGTTCTTCGCCGGCTTCTGCAGCAAGGTCTGGGTCGCCATCACGTGCTCGACCTCGGACGTGCCGATGCCGAACGCCAGCGCCCCCAGCGCGCCATGGGTGGAGGTGTGCGAATCCCCGCAGACGATGGTGGTGCCGGGCAGCGAAATCCCGAGCTCCGGGCCGATGATGTGGACGATCCCCTGGCGCACATCCAGGATCGGGATGTAGGGGACCCCGAACTCCTTCACGTTGCGCTCCAGCGTCTGCACCTGGATGCGGCTGTCCTCCTCGGCGATCGCGTCCGGGGTACGCGGGCCGACGGTGGGGATGTTGTGGTCGGCCACCGCGATGGTCGCGTCCGGCCGGCGCAGGCGGCGGCCGGCCATGCGCAGCCCCTCGAACGCCTGCGGGCTGGTCACCTCATGGACCAGATGGCGGTCGATGTAGAGCACGCAGGTGCCGTCCGGAAGCCGCTCGACGACGTGGTTGTCCCAGATCTTGTCGAACAGGGTACGCGGACGGCTCTCGGACATGCGGGTTTCCTCCTCGGGTGACGGGCGGCGCCTCAGGCGCCGGCGGCGGTCTCCGGCAGCGGCGCCTCGGCCGGGGTCGCGGCGGTGCTGCGCGCCTTCTCGGCGATGCGGGCGGATTTGCCCGACCGGCCGCGCAGGTAATAGAGCTTGGCCCGGCGCACGTCGCCCCGGCGCACCACCGCGATCTCGGCGATGGTCGGCGAGTAGAGCGGGAACACCCGCTCCACCCCCTCGCCATAGCTGATCTTGCGGACCGTGAAATTGCTGCCGAGTCCCTTGTTGGAGCGGGCGATCACCACCCCCTCGAACGCCTGCACGCGGGCCCGTTCGCCTTCCACCACCCGGACGGAGACGCGCACGGTATCGCCGGGGGCGAACTCCGGCACCGGGCGGGCGGCGGTGAGGCGCGCGATTTCCTCGGCTTCGTAACGCTGGATGATGTTCATCGGTCAGGTGTCCTTCGATCGGATCGGATTACGGCGCCGGCACGCGGCTGGCAACCGGGGAAGCGGCAAGCAGGTCGGGGCGGCGGGCGCGGGTGACGGCGCGCGCCTCCGCGTCCCGCCAGGCGGCGATGGCGGCGTGATTGCCCGACAGCAGTACCTCGGGCACCGCGCGGCCGGCCCAGTGCGCGGGGCGGGTGTAGTGCGGGTATTCCAGCAGGCCGGCGGCGAAGCTCTCCTCGCGCGCGCTCTCGGCCGCGCCCATCACCCCGGGCAGCAGCCGCACCGCGGCGTCCAGCAGCACCATCGCCGCCAACTCGCCGCCGGAGAGGACGTAGTCGCCGATGGAGATCTCCTCGAGCCCGCGCGCCTCGATCACGCGCTGGTCGATCCCCTCGTAGCGCCCGCACAGCAGCACCACCCCGGGGCCGGCGGCCAGGTGCGCGGCCCGCGCCTGGGTGAGCGGCCGCCCGCGCGGGGTCAGCGCCAGCATCGGCCGGCCATCGGCGACCGAGGCCAGGGCCGCATCCGCCACATCGGCGCGCAGCACCATGCCCGGCCCGCCGCCAAACGGCGTGTCATCGACGCTGCGGTGGCGGTCGGTGGCGAAATCCCGCAAATCCACCGCGTCCAGCCGCCAGCGCCCCTCGGTCAGCGCCCGCCCGGCGAGCGAGGCGCCGAGCGGCCCCGGGAACATCCCCGGGAACAGGGTCAGGACCGAGGCCACCCAGGTCATGGCGCGCCCGCCTCGATCACCGCCGGCGGGGCCAGCACCACCACCCCGGCGGCGAGGTCCACATCCGGCACCGCGGCGCGGGTGAACGGCACCAGCAGCGGGGCGGCACCGTCCCGATGCACTTCCAGGCTGGCGCCGGCGCCATAGTCATGCACGGCGGCGATCCGCCCCAGCGCCGCCCCGGCGGCATCGCGGGCGGCCAGCCCCACCAGATCGGCCAGGTAGAACTCGTCCGCGTCCGGCGCCGGCAGCCGGTCGCGGGGGACGAGCAGGGACGCATTGACCAGCGCCGCCGCGGCCTCGCGGTCGGCCACCGGGCGCGGGCCGGACGCGGTCTGCTCGGTCAGCGCGGCGAGGCCGGGGCCGCGCCAGGCCAAGGTGAAGCGCCGCCCGTCCGCGGTCTCCAGCACGCCGTACTCCGCCAGCGCCTCCGGCGGATCGGTGTGGCTGAGGACGTGCATCAGGCCGCGCACCCCATGGGGGCGGCCCAGCACGCCAAGCAGGACGCGATCGGCGGGCACCGGTTATCCGGCCGCCTTGGCGGCGCGTTCCTGCGCCTTCTTCTTCGGCGCGGATTTCTGCGGCTGCTCCCGCCAGGCCGGCATCGGGGCCAGCCCGGCCTTGCCCAGGAAGCGGGCGACGCGGTCGGTGGCCAGCGCCCCCTGGCTCAGCCAGTGTTGCACGCGCGCATCGACCAGCCGCACCCGCTCGGCATGATCGGCCGGCAGCATCGGGTTGTAGCTGCCCAGCTTCTCGATGAAGCGCCCGTCGCGCGGGCTGCGGCTGTCGGCCACCACGATGTGGTAGTAGGGGCGCTTCTTGGCGCCGGCGCGGGCAAGGCGGATCTTGAGGCCCATCGGGTCGTTTTCTCCTTCGTTAGGGTTCAGAACGGGCGACGCGCGCCGCCCTGGGTCATGGATTTCGGCAGCAGGGCGGACATGCCGTGGCGCATCAGCCCTTTCTGCCCCAGCTTGTTCATCCGCTTGAGCATCGCGCTCATGTCCTCGTACTGCTTGAGCAGCCGGTTGACCTCCTGCACCGAGGTGCCGGAGCCGGCGGCGATGCGCCGCTTGCGGGACGCTTTCAGGATGTCGGGCTGGCGCCGTTCCTTCGGCGTCATCGAGGAGATGATCGCTTCCTGCCGCTTGAGCAGCTTCGGATCGAGCTTGGCATCGCCCAGCTGGCCGGCGAGCTTGCCCGCCCCCGGCAACATGCCAAGAATCCCGGACAGCGACCCCATCCGCCCGATCTGGCGCAGCTGGGCGGCGAGGTCCTCGAGGTCGAACTTGCCGCGCGCCATCCGCGCCGCGACCCGTTCCGCCTCCTGCTCGTCGATCGTCTCGGTGGCTTTTTCCACCAGCCCGACGATGTCGCCCATGCCCAGGATGCGGCCGGCCACCCGCTCGGGGTGGAATTCCTCGAGCGCGTCGAGCTTCTCGCCCAGGCCCACCAGCTTGATCGGCGCCCCGGTGATGGCACGCATCGACAGCGCCGCCCCGCCGCGCGCATCGCCGTCCATCCGGGTCATGACGATGCCGGTGACGCTGACCGCCTCGTGGAAGGCGCGCGCGGTGTTGACCGCGTCCTGCCCGGTCATGGCATCGACCACCAGCAGGGTCTCGGCCGGGTTGGTGGCGGCGCGGATCGCCGTCACCTCGGCCATCAGGGCGTCATCGATCGACAGCCGGCCGGCGGTATCGAGGATGACGACGTCGAAGCCTTCGCGCCGGCCGGTGTCCATCGCGCGTTCGGCGATCTGCACCGGGGTCTGGCCGGGAACGATGGGCAGGCTGGGCACGCCGGCCCGCTCGGCCAGCTGGGCGAGCTGGAGCTGGGCGGCCGGGCGCTGGGTATCCAGGCTGGCCAACAATACCCGCTTGCGGGCGCGCTCGCGCAGCCGCAGCGCGATCTTGCCGGCGGTGGTGGTCTTGCCCGACCCCTGCAACCCCACCATCAGCACCGGCACCGGGGCGGCGGCGGCGAGGTTGAGCGGCACCGCCCCGGCCCCGCCCAGCGCCTCGATCATCACGTCGTTGACGATCTTGACGATCTGCTGGCCGGGGGTGACGCTGCCCAGCACCTCGGTGCCGAGCGCGCGGTCCCGGGCGCGGGCGATGAAGTCGCGCACCACCGGCAGCGCCACGTCGGCGTCCAGCAGCGCGAGGCGGACCTCGCGCAGCGCCTCGCCCACATCGACCTCGGACAGCGCGCCGCGCTGGCGCAGGCGGTCGAAGACGCCGGAGAGCTTGTCGGAGAGGGACTCGAACAACGGCGGGCTCCAAACGAAAACGCGCCGCTGCGCGAGCCTTCGCGGAGCGGCGGAGGCCCGCCAGGACGGACCGTCATCAGGGGATACGGGCGCGGGGGGGGTGAGTCAAGCCAGGCGACGGCGCAAGAATTTTCCCCGGCACGATTCTTTGTGTGTCACCGGTTCCGGCCGTGCTATAGCGCCGCCTTCCGAATAACGGAGGAAGCCCCCGTGCGCACTCTCGTGCTCCCCTTGGCCGCGTTGGCGCTGGGCGCGGCGCCCGCGCTGGCCCCGGCCGCCCTGGCGCAGAACGCGCCATCCGCCAACAGCATCATCCAATCCTTGACCCCGCATGGCAATCTGGCCGCCGGCGGCACCCGCGGCATCCGCCTGGTCGCCCCGCCGCAGGGCGGCGCCGCGCCCGCGGCGATGCGGCAGATGCCGGCCCGCACCGCCGGCGCCGCCGCGCCCGTCGCGCGGCCGGTGGCCGCCACCTCCGGCGGCGCGCCATCGGTCAACCTGAACGTGGATTTCGCCACCGGCTCGGCCGATCTCACCCCCCGGGCGCGCGCCACCCTGGACCAGCTGGGCAAGGCGCTCTCCAGCGCCCAGCTGGGGCAGTACCGGTTCCGTATCGAAGGCCATACCGATACGGTGGGGTCGGCGGCGACCAACCTGACCCTGTCGCAGCAGCGCGCCCAGGCGGTGGCGGCGTATCTGGAACAGACCTATGGCATCCGGTCCTCGCGGCTGGACGCGGTCGGCAAGGGCGAGCAGGGGCTGCTGGTGCCGACCCCGCCGCAGACGCCGAACGCGGCGAACCGGCGGGTGGAAGTGATCAATCTCGGCTCCTGATCGCGCGCCCGGAAACGCAGGCAGGTGGCGCAACCCGAACGGCCGCGGCCGACCGATGCGCGGATGCGCCTTCACGTGGCCGCGCCGGACGACGAGGACGACACCGTGCGCATGGGAGGACCGCGGGGGGCTGACCCGCGGCCGCCGCCCTCGGTCGCCGGTTCGCGCGTGCGGGCACCCGCCCCGCCAACGCCCGCATCGCCAACGCCCGCCTCGCCAACGCCCGTCACGGCCGGACGCAAGCGCTTCCTCGCGCTGGGGCTCGCGGGCGGGGCGCTGATCGCCGGCGTCGTCGCCTGGGCGTTATGGCCGCGGACAGCACCGATGTTGCCGCCGCCGCTCGCGCTGCCCACCGCGCCGCGGCCGGCGCCGGTGCGGGTCGCGGCTTCCCCCCCGGCTTCCCCCCTGGCTTCCAGCGGGCCACTGGTTGCCCCAGGGACCGCGCCGCCCGCCCCGGCCTTCGTCATCCGCGCCGCGACGCGCCGGCAGATCCTCGCCGACAACCCCGCCCATCTCGCGGTCTTCCGCTACGCCCCGAACTCGAACATCGTGGTGCTGGATTTCCCCTCGCTTCGGATGCAGGGGCTGATGCTGGACCGGGTGGCGGCGCTGATCGAGAAGGCCGGCCTGCCGCGCGACCGGGTGATCTCATGGGCGCGTCTGCGCCGGGTGATCGTCGCCGGCGGCGATACCATCTCCACCTATTACTACGGCCACGACTACTCCGCCGCGGCCCTGGCCAGCTTCTTCGCGCTGGCCGCCGCCGAGCACCGGACCCTGAACCCCCAGGAACAGCGCTTGCACGCGCTGGTCGCGCAGCTGGGCTGGCTGCGCCCCGGCGTGAACGCGGGCCTCATCACCCTGCCGCGCCAGGGCGCCAACAAATACGTCACCGGGACCGCGCGCGACGTGATCCTGACCCATGAATTGTCGCATGGCGAGTTCTTCTCCAACCCCGCCTACCGCGCCTATGTGCGCCGGTTCTGGCACCAGGATCTGACCGCCCCCCAACGCGCCGCGATCCGCCATTTCCTCGGCACCGAGGAATACGACACCGGCGACGAGACGCTGATGATGAACGAGATGCAGGCCTATCTGATGTTCACCCGCAACCCCGAGTTCTTCTCGGCGCACGACGTCGGCATGACACCGGCGCAGCGGCGGGCGCTGGAAACCCGCTTCCTCGCCGGAATGCCGGTGGGCTGGCTGCGCAACCGGCTGGTGGCGCTGGACGCCGCCGACCGCGCGGTGGTTCAGATCGCCCCTGCCGCCGACAGGCGGACCAGCTCCGCCGGATCGAGGCCGAGCCACCTGCAATAGACCGCCGCGTTGTCCTGCCCCGGCGCGGGGCTCGGCCGATAGTCGGGTTCCGCCGCGCCGTGCAGGCGCAGCGAGGACATCGGCATCACCACCTCGCCGAACTCGGGATGCGCGATCCGGCGCAGGAAGCCGCGCTCGTGCATATGCGGGTCCTCCATCACCTCGGCGACGTCGCGCACCGGCGCGCAGGGGATGCGCAGGCGCTTGGTGATGGCGAAAATCTCGTAGCGACCGAGCCGGCTGGTCCATTCGGTCACCAGCGCGTCCACCGCTTCCATGTTGGCCACGCGCGCCGGGTTGGTGGCGAAGCGCGGGTCCTCGGCCAGCGCGTCCTGCCCCATCGCGGTGAGCAGGTTGCGCCAATGCGCCTCCGTCACGACATGGATCGCCACCCAGCCATCGGCGGCGCGATAGGCGTTGTAGGGGGCGCTGTTGAGCGCCGCCTGGCGGTTGCCGGCGCGCGGCGGCACCTTGCCGGTGCGGACCCGGTATTCCATCGGCGAGGCGAGGGCGGGATAGACCGTCTCCTGCATCGCCACCTCCACCTTCTGCCCGCGCCCGGTGCGGGTGCGGTGGAACAGCGCGGTCATGATGGCGCCGTAGAGATGGATGCCGCCCATCATGTCCACCAGCGTCGGGCCGGCCTTCATCGGCGGCCCGTCGGGCGCGCCGGTCACGCTCATGATCCCGGAAGCGGCCTGGATGGTGAAATCCATCGCCAGATTGTCCCGATCCGGCCCGGAGATGCCGAAGCCCGAGCCGGTGGCGTAGATCAGGGCGGGGTTGACCGCGGCGAGCGCATCGTAGCCGACGCCGAGCCCGTCCATGGTGCCGGGGGAGAAATTCTCGAGCACCACATCGGCCCGCGCCGCCATGCGCGCGAGCAGTGCCTTGCCCTCGGCGGATTTGAGGTTGAGCGTGACCGCCTCCTTGCAGCCGTTGAGCATGGCGAAGGAGAAGATCTGCGTCTTGCCCGGCTCGGCGCGGCGGCGCAGCGGCTCGCCCCCCGGCGGTTCGATCTTGATGACCCGCGCGCCGGCGCGGGCGAGCAGGTAGGTGCAATAGGGGCCCTGAAAGATCTGGCCGAAATCGAGCACGACGATCCCGTCGAGCGGCAGCGCGGACATCGGTTATTCCTGGTTCGCAAGAGATGAGCGGGAGTGCCGCCCATCACGGATGAAACTGCGTGCTCACCCGTCGTGGCCGGCCTTGAGCCGGCCACCCGCCCGGGAACGCGCCAACGCCGATCCGCCTGTCGGGGGAGGATGGCCGGCACAAGGCCGGCCATGACGGGAAAGCACGCAAGCGAAGGTGTCGGTTCAGGTCGAATAATCGGAGAAGGCGACGCCGGCGAAGCGCGCGCGATAATCGGTGCGCACGTTGACCACCGCGACCATGCCCTGATCCACCTTGGCCTGGGCACGTTCCAGCGCGGGGCGGATGTCCTCCGGCTGGGTCACGTATTCGCCGTAGCCGCCCAACGCCTCGCACATCTTGTCGAAGCGGGTGTAGCCCAGGTCGCGGCCGGGTTTCTCGCGCTTCGGATCGGCGGTCCAGCCGCCGTTGAGCGAGATCACCACCAGGATCGGGATCTTGTGGCGGATCGCGGTGTCGAGCTCCATCGCATTGAGCCCGAAGCTGCCGTCGCCATGGACCACGATCACCTGCTTGTCCGGGCAGGCGACCTTGGCGCCGACGCCGAACGGCAGGCCGACGCCCATGGTGCCGAAGGGACCCGAGTTCAGCCGGTGCCCGGGGGCGAAGGTGGGCATGGTCTGGCGGCCGAAATTCAGCGTCTCCTGCCCATCGACGCAGAGGATCGCATCGCGCTGGGCGAAGTTCTTCACCTCCTCGAGCAGGCGCACCGGGTGGATATCGCCGTCCTCGGCGTATTTGTTGGCCCCTGCGCCGGCGCGCTTGGCCGTCTCGCCCTCCGCCAGCTTCTGGCGCCAGGCCTTGTAGTTCTCCTGGGTGATGCGTCCGCCGATGCCGTCCAGCACCTGTTGCAGCACCATCTTGCAGTCGCCCACCACCGGGATATCGACATAGCGGGCGGCGGTCGCGATCTCGTCCGGATCGATATCGATGCGCGCGATCTTCGCGTTGCCGCCGAAGCGCGGCGGCGCGGCGTGGCCGATGATGTAGTTCATGCGCGTGCCCAGCACCACGATCAGATCGGCGTCGCGGAACGCCGAGGAGCGCATGGTCATGTAGGAGCACGGATGATCGTCCGGCACCACGCCGCGGCCCTGCGGGGTGGTGTAGAAGGGGATGCCGATCTTATCGACCAGGGCGTGCATCTCGGGCCAGGCCCGCGACCAGATCACGCCGCTGCCGGAGACCAGGATCGGCTGCTTCGCCGCCGCCAGCGCATCGACCAGCTTGGCCACCTGCGCGGGGTTGCCGAGCGGGCGCGCATCCAGCAGCGGACGGCCGGCGAACGACCAGTCCACCTGCTCCTCGTCGATCTTCTGGTACAGGATGTCGCCCGGGAAATCGAGATAGACGGGGCCGGGCTTGCCCGACATCGCCTTCTGGAAGGCGAAGTTCACCTGCTGCGGAATCCGCTTCAGGTTGTGGATGCGGTCGGCGTATTTCACCACGCCCCGCATGATCGCCATCTGGTCGATCTCCTGGAACACCTGGCGGCCGAACTGGCTGATCGGACTCGATCCGCCGATCGCCACCACCGGGCAGCAATCGACCAGCGCGTTGGCCACACCGGTGACCAGATTGGTCACCCCGGGGCCGGAGGCGGCCATGCAGACCGACGGCTTCTGCAACAGCCGGCTATAGGCCTGGCAGGAGAACGCCGCCGCCTGCTCGTGGCGGACATCGATCATGCGGATGCCCTCCTTCACGCAGGTCGCCTCGGCCAGCAGCATCGGCCCGCCCATGATGAAGAACAGGTCCTCGACCCCTTCCTTCTTCAGGCATTTGGCCAGGATTTCCGAGCCAGTGAGTTCCGCCATGTCCGTCTCTCCCTCGTGGACTGTTCCGTTCAACCGATGACGCCGTCGCGCCGCAGCGCGCCGGCCTGCTCCGCGCCCAGGCCGAGCCAGCCGCCCAGCACCTCGTCGCTGTGCTGGCCCAGCAGCGGCGCGGGGCGCAGCTCCGCCGGGCGGCCGGAGAAGCGCACCGGCCAGGTGGTCATCTTGTAGGGCCCGATGGTCGGGTGCTGCACCGTCTGCATGATGCCGCGCGCCGCGAAGCTGGGGTCGGCGATCAGCTCGGAGGTATCGAGCACCGCCCCGGCCGGGATGCCGGCGGCGCCGATGATGCGCATCGCCTCGTGCTTGTCGTGCTGGCGGGTCCAGTCGGCGACCATCCCCTCCACTTCGGTGTCGTGGGCGAGGCGGGCTTCCGGGGTGTCGTAGCGCGGGTCGCCGATCAGGTCCTCACGCCCGATCACGCCGAGCAGGCGGCGCCAGTGCTCGGGGTTGGCGCGCGAGGTATAGACATAGACGTAATCATTCGGCCCGCCGGGCTTGCAGGGGAAGATGCCCATCGGCGGGTTGCGCGCGAGCACGCTGCCCGAGCCGGCCCGGTGCGCGGCGCGCCCGGTGCGGGTCTGGGTGGCGAAGGCGCCGCGGATGTATTGCAGCATCGCGTCCTGCATCGCCACCTGGAGATGCTCGCCCTGCCCGGTGCGGGCGCGGCGGTAGAGCGCGCCGAGGATGGAGATGGCGAGCAGCATCCCGGTGCCGGTATCGCCGATGGTGGGGCCGGGCTTGAGCGGCGGGCCGTCGGCCTCGCCGGTGACGCTCATGGTGCCGCCGCAGGCCTGCGCGATCATGTCGAACGCCAGGTTGGACTCGAAGGGCGAGCCGGCGCCGAAGCCCTTGACCTGGGCGTAGATGATGGACGGGTTGAGGGCGCGGATCACGTCGGCGCCGAGGCCGAGGCGTTCGATCGCGCCGGGGGCGAAATTCTCGGTGAAGACGTCGGCCTTGACCGCCAGCTGCTTGACCAGCTCGAGGCCGCGAGGGTCCTTGAGGTTGACGGTGAGCGACTTCTTGTTGGCGTTGTATTGCAGGAAGTAATGCGCGTCCTGGCCGGGCGGGGGGTTGATCTGCCGGCCGGGATCGCCGGATTTCGGGTTCTCGACCTTCACCACCTCGGCGCCCATCCAGGCCAGCGCCTCGGTGCAGGAGGGGCCGGCCTCGAACTGGGTGAGGTCGAGGACCTTCACGCCCGTGAGACAGGACTCCGCGCCACCTTCGGTCATGATCCGCTCCTCCGCCAGTCGGTTACGGTACCTTTGCGCCCAAACCTAGGGCCGCCCGGCGCTTGCGTCGAGGGGCCGGCGGCCGCCGCTCATCGCGAGATCACTTCGAGGCTCAGGTTGTTGGTGCGCGGCCCCATGATGCCGATCGACAGCACGATCACCGCCATCGCCACGGCGATCATCGCGAACACGCCGATCACCCCGTACGCCGATAGCAGGAACGTGACCGCGTAGCCGACCAGGACGGCGCTGATCCGGCTCCAGCTGAAGGTGAACCCCACCGCCTGGGCACGGATGCGCGTCGGGTAGAGTTCCGCGGCATAGGGGTGGAAGATCGCGATCAGCCAGTTCATCGCCAGGGTCAGCAGGCAGCCGGTGAGCAGGATCATCGGCACGCTATGCGCCTGCGAGAAACCGATCCCGAAAACGCCGATCCCGACCGCGGTGCCGACCAACTGCCATTTGCGCTCGAACCGCTCGGCGAACAGCAGGCCGAGCAGCCCACCCACCGGCACCAGCAGCGTGATCGCCACCGTGTAGCCCAGCGAGTGGACCACGGTGAATCCTTCCCGCACCAGGATGATCGGGACCCAGATCAGGAAGCCGAATGCCGCGATCGTCTGGCAGAACTGGAACAGCGACAGCATGATGGTGCGGCTCAGATACGGCGGGCGGAACATCTCCTGCCAGGCGCCGTGGGTGGCAACCGCGATGTCGGAGGGCGCGGCCGGCGCGGGCAGGGGGCGGCCGGTGTCGCGCGCGACATGGGCCTCCACCGCGGCCATCGCCGCCTCGGCCTCCGCCAGGCGGCCCTGGGTGGCCAGCCAGCGCGGGGATTCCGGGATGCCCCGGCGCACCCACCAGACGATCACGCCGCCCACCGAGCCGAGCAGGATCACCCAGCGCCAGCCGTCCAGGCCGAGCGGCGCGTGCGGCACGAACAGCCAGGAAATGCCGGCGACCGCCGGTTCCGCGGTCAGTACCGCCATGATCGCGAAGGCCATGAACCGGCCGCGATAGCGGGTGGGGGTGATTTCCGAGATGAAGGCATCGTTGTTGATGAGCTGGATGCTGATCGCCAGCCCGCAGACGAAGCGTAGCGCGTCGATGATCGGCGGCGAGGACTGGAACGCCATCACCAGCATCGCCGCCGAATAGAGCAGCATCGACCAGGTGAAGGTCGCGAGCCGTCCGAACTTGTCCGACAGCTGGGTGAACAGGATCGCGCCCACGAACATGCCGAGGAAGAAGGTGGCCAGGAAGGTGGCGAAACTGTCGAGTGCGAACATCCCCGCGTGCGAGGCGGTATAGATGTGGCTTTTCTTGATGAGGCCGAGGGCGATGCCGCCCGGCATGAACAGTTCGTAGAATTCGAACCAGCCGCCGATCGCGATCAGCGCGACCACCTTGTAGAAGTACCGGCACGACGGCAGACGATCGAGCCGCGCCACCAGTGCGGCGGTCGTGGGTGCGGACATAAGTTCTCTCCCCTTGTCATGGGGAGGCTGGCATGTACCGGCGGGGTGGCCCAGCGGCGCGGGGTGCAAGGCTCCTACGCGTGCCGAGCATTGGCGCCGGCGCTACATCCCGAGCGCGCGGCGATAGACGTCGAGCAGGGATTCGATCTCCTCGACCTCCGCCGGCTCCTGCTTGCGGATGCGGATCAGCTGGCGCAGCACCTTCACGTCGAAGCCGGCCGACTTGGCCTCGGAATAGATGTCCTTGATGTCGCCGGCGAGGGCCTTGCGCTCCTCCTCCAGCCGCTCGATGCGCTCGACGATGGAGCGGAGCCGGTCGGCGGCGATGCCGCCGGTGTCGGGTTTGTCGGTGGTCTCCGCCTTGGCCATGCGCTCATCCGCCCTGTGGTGGGGGCGGGGGATAGCGGCGACGCCGGGGCCGGTCAATGCGCGTGCGAGGCCTTGGCAGGCACGAGGTTTCGTCCACTCTTCGGTGCCGGAGGAGATTCGCACCCGAAGCAATGGGTTGAGGTCTCTCGGCTTTCGGCTGCGGACGCGCAAAACCCAACCAACTCGTGTCCGCACGATCGGGCTTAATACGATATCGGTCGCTCAAGTTGTGTCGCTATCCCGATCTTGGTGAGGCCGCTGGTAGAGATCGAGAAGGGAGGGGACCATCTGAAGTATTGCTCCGCATATCACCAGACACAGCCCTATATCTGCCCGGCAGCTATATTGGTTATCAGTTGCCACTTGCATTGCCGTCGGCGGATTGGGGACGCCCAAAAAACCTACCCCTCCGAGAGACTCCCTAGTTAGATGAAACGGAGTTGCATAAAAGAACAGCAATAAAACCCCAATCATACTGAACGTAATTCCAAAAATATTTATCAGCGGTATCCAACGAGCCTTCAGCCATCTGCAACAAGCCTGAAGCCAAACACCCATCTCGTAGATCCCTTGCATCACGTTGGTTTGATCCTTGGCTCGAGCCTCATGATACGCCCGCATAGGCTGTCGCGCGACACACAGGCATTCGACCCGCGACATTTGGGCCCTGGCGAGGGTCTGGCAGGGCTCTCGTTCGACCAATAGTCGCGTGACCGACCAATAAAGTGGCCGCGGTCGCGCGTTCTGGACCAAGCCCTCCATAGATGTATGCCAGATCCTGCGATCCAACTAAGGAAGGTCTGATTAAGTACTGCCCGCTCGGAAATCCGTGAGTCGGAACAAGGGGATAGTTCCGCAGGATCAGACTGAATCAGACCTTCCCTAACATCGGATCGCGCTGGCCTGAGCCCGGAATCTCGGTCTCGGGGAGTTGCAACGGGCGCGGAGGTCGGGCCTCTGGCGACATGAGGCAGGCCCTGACCCGACGTGGCTTGCTGCAGTGCTCGGCGAGGTTAAGAATTCTGCCCGCCACGAAAGTGCGAAGTGACCCATAAGGGGGGCAACCTATCCGTCGGCGTTGTAGGACGCCTTGGGACGGTTGCAGGCCAGGGTGAAGCAGCGCCTCGCAGCAGAGCTGACGAACGTCCGAGAGAGGCGTGATGCTAATCCAGCCACGTCGCCGAGGCGCCCTTGTCGTGGGATGGTCATATTCAGGGCCACATCACCCTCACCCGGCTCGCTGCACGAACTACCGCGCCCAGCAAGCACGCGCGGCGAAGCGATCACTCATGCAATGGTGTTGGGGTATTTGACGAACGCGGCCTGCTGGGCGGGGGAGGCCTCCTTCTGGTACTTCGCCTGCCACTCCTTGTAGGGCATCCCGTACACGATCTCGCGCGCTGCCGGGTCGGTGAGGGTCTGGCCGCGTTCGGCGGCGGCCTCGCGGTACCAGCGCGAGAGGCAGTTCCGGCAGAAGCCGGCGAGGTTCATCAGGTCGATGTTCTGCACGTCGGTGCGTTCGCGCAGGTGCTGGACCAGGCGGCGGAAGGCAGCGGCTTCGAGTTCGGTGGTGGAGGGGGCGGTCATGGCGGGCCTCGCGCGGGGACGATGTGGGCAAGATGGGGGCTGCGGGGGGGATTGGCCAGGGTCGGGGGCGTGGGCGCGGCGGGGTCGGCGCGTGGCCGGGGCCGCCGCGGGCGCCCGCCGCGCTGCGCCCGCCACGACATCCGCGCAGCTCCTGCCGGTCAGCGAGGCGCTCCGGTCGACCAGGCCGCGTTCATCCGGCCCGATCCGCGGGTTCGGCGCCGTGCGCCGCGCGCCGCGCCGCGGTCCGGGCTTTCGGCGGCGTGACCTCCATCGGGGGCCGGTCTGGCCTGGCGTAACGCCGATGCCATTGCCGGGCATGGCACCTCTCCGGTTCGGCATTCCGCTCTCCCCGACGAGGTGCTCCGGGCGGGACGATCGTCTCCGTGTCCCGTCCGGGGGGGGAGCAGCGGCGCAGCCGGTCCGGCCACCACGGACCCGGCGAGGCCGCCGATTTTTTTCGCCCGGCTGCCCGGCATCAAGGGGAATAGCACCGCCAAAAATGGCATGGACGCTGATCTATTCTACGGACTCCCATGCTTATCATTATAATTCCGTGTGATTTGACACCAAATAGGAAACCCTCCATACCCCCCCTTGTGCCAGGGCGGAATACGCCGCCCCCGCAGCCTCTCGTGATCGCAGAATGGAGACAGAAATCATGGTTGCCAGCTCTCAACTCAAGGCCGTAGCCCACAGCCTGTATGCGGCCACTTACGAATCCGCGTTCGGCGGCAAGCGGCGCGGTGCGTTCCGAATCAGCCGGGCGCAGCTGTGCTGCATGTTGCAAACCAAGACGCTCGACAGCCTCACCCTCGCCCGCCTCAACGGGGAGGCCATCGGGCTGGGCCTGATGGTGATCGACCTTGGCGACGGGTTTGCTTGTGTCGAGCAACACGCCCTCGCCAACCTGCGCCAGCCGGCCACCACGCTCCTGATGGCCCCGCTCGATACGGAAGACGACGAGGAGGAGGAGGACGAACTCGATCAGCGGCCCACGATACCCGAGGACCTCGAGCGCCCCAACATGCCTGGCAGGCGCCGCGCCATGGTCACGCTGGATGACGTTGACGATGACGAAGACGAGGAGGAGGACGCAGACGAAGACGACGAAGACGACGACGAAGACGAGTAACGTCGGGGGGGGAATCGTCGCCGCGGTTCCCCCACCGCGCGGCACCCGGTTGCCCGCGCAACCCGCGCCTGCCATCGCCCGCTTGACGGGCGCGGGGGCGCGGATGGCGACCGTTGCGGTCAGGGGGCATCGGGGTTCCGCAGCGGCGATCTCGCGCAGCGGTGCGCCATCTCAACGGGGCGCTCGATCATTTGGCATCTTTTCCGCCCCCCCGTAATCTCTCGCCGATGACCCCCGCCCCGCCCCCCCTGCTCCGCGCCGTTTTCGACGCCGCCGTCGCCGCCGCCGACCCGCGCCACGTCCTTCCCGCCCACCTGCCGGAGAAACCCGCCGGCCGCTGCATCGTGGTCGGCGGCGGCAAATCCGCCGCCCTGATGGCTGCCGCCCTGGAAGACGCCTGGCCCGACGTCCCCCTCGAAGGCACCGTCGTCACCCGCTACGGCCACGCCGTCCCCACCAGCCGCATCGAGGTCATCGAGG
>JAKBCO010000264.1 GCA_021807785.1 Pseudomonadota bacterium | reverse complement strand
GGCAGCACATGTCGATCAGCGCGTGGGCGCGGCCCTCGGGATCGCGGAACAGCACCACCGGCTCCCCGCAGATGCGCCGCGCGAGCGGGCGGTCGGCGATTTCGTCGGCCCAGGCGGCCACGTACCAGGCGTTGCGGATCATCATGGGTTTCCTCCCGATGGGGCGCCGCGGTTGCGCCGGATACGAGATTAGCCGCGGGCGGCGGCGCGAGGGAAGGGGTTTCCCGCGCCATCGTGATCGCCGCGGGGCAGCCGAGAGGGCGCCATGGCAGCGCCCCATTGTAGCGGCCCCCCGAGGCGCACGATATAACGCCGCGATGCCCTACGATATCGGCGCCTCCCGCGATTTCCCCCCAGCCGGGCGCGCCGTCACCGGCGCCGACCGCCGCGCCGTCGCGCGCTGGCTGTTCGCCCTTTGCGCCATGATCTTCGTGATGGTGGTGCTGGGCGGCCTGACCCGCCTGACCGGATCGGGCCTTTCCATCATGGAATGGGCGCCGGTCGCCGGCGTCCTGCCGCCGCTGGATCATGCACAGTGGGAACAGCTGTTCGCCCTCTACAAGCAGACCGCCCAGTACCGGCTGGTCAACCAGGGCTTCGGCCTGGCCGGATTCCAGCGGATCTTCTGGCTGGAATGGGTGCATCGGCTGTGGGGCCGGCTGATGGGGGTGGCGGTCGTCGTGCCGTGGCTCTGGTTCTGGGCCAAGGGGCGGCTGCCACCGGGTCTGGGCTGGCGGCTGATCGTGTTCTTCCTGCTCGGCGCGCTGCAAGGGGCGGTCGGCTGGTTCATGGTCGCGTCGGGCTTCTTCCCCGATGCCACCGCGGTGGCCCCGACCCGGCTCGCCCTGCATCTGGCCCTCGCGCTGGTGCTCTATGCCGCCATCCTGTGGACCGGGCTCTCGGTGCGCCGCCCCATCCCGGCCGGGACCGTCGCGCCGCGCGGGTTGCGCGCGCTGGTGGGCGGTTTCGCGGTGCTGCTGGCGCTCACCATCGTCGCCGGGTCCTTCGTCGCCGGCACCCATGCCGGGTTCGAATACAACACCTTCCCCCTGATGGGCCGGCATCTGATCCCGCGCGCCTACGGCCAGTTGCACCCGTTCTGGCGCAACCTGATCGCCAATATCGCCGCCGTGCAGTTCGACCATCGGCTGCTCGCGACGCTCACCGCGGCGCTGGGGCTGGCGGCGGCGCTGCGCGGGCTGGCCGCCCCACGCGAGCTGCGCGCGCCGGTGCTGGCGATGGCCGGGCTGGTCGTGCTGCAATACGCCCTGGGCGTGGCGACCTTGCTCTATGTGGTGCCGGTGCCGCTGGCGGTGACCCATCAGGCCAACGCGGTGCTGACCCTCACCGCCGCGCTGGTGGCGTTGCACGCGCTGCGCCGGCCCGCGCCCGGGCCGAGCACATGAGCACCCGCCGCTCCGCGCGGCCGGACGCGGCGCGCCTCGCCGCCGTGCTGGCGGCACTCCCCGAAGGGGTGATCCTGTTCGACGCCGACCACCGCGTGGTGCTGACCAACCCGGCCTATGACTGGCTGATGGCCGGCGCCGAAGCCCACCCCCACGACACCACGGAGGCGGTGATCCGCGCCCGCATCGCCGCCGGCGAATACGGCCCCGGCGACCCCGAGACGCTGCTGGTCCGCCATCTCGCCTATGATTTCTCCCTGCCGCAGACCCGCCGCCGCCGTCGTCCGAACGGCACCACGATCGAGAACCGCTGGATCCCGCTGCCCGACGGCGGCTTCATGGGGGTGGTGCGCGACATCACCCCGCAGGTGGAAGCCGATACCGCGCTCCATCGTCGCGGCGAGGAAACCGCAGTCCTGCTCTCCGGGATGCGCCATGGGCTGATCCTGTGGGGCCCCGACCGGCGGCTGATCCTGGCCAACCCGACGGCCGCCACCCTGATCGGCGTGCCGTCCGAGCTCCTGGCCCCCGGCTGCACCCATGCCGAGTTCATCGACCGCCTCCTCGCCGGCGGCTATCTGGGCTCCGGTAGACTCGCGCACGCCATGGCCGCGGAGATCAAGGCGCGCGACTGGGGCCATCCCTGGGTGCGGCATTTCGTCAACGCCGCTGGCCGCTTCGTCGAGCGCCGCTCGGACCCCGCGCCGGGCGGGATGAGCATCACCACCTTCACCGACATGACGGAAACCCGCGAGGCCGAACACGCCCTGCGCCGCGCCAAGGAGGCCGCCGAGGCGGCGAGCCAGGCCAAATCCCGCTTCCTCGCCACCATGAGCCACGAGCTGCGCACCCCGCTCAACACCGTGATCGGCTTCTCCGAGGCGCTGGCCGCCGAGATTGCCGCCGGCCGCGGCGCCGAATATGCGCGCGCCATCAACACCGCCGGGCGCCAGCTGTTGGGGCTGATCGACACGCTCCTGGACGTGGCGCGCCTGGAATCCGGCCGCTTCGACCTGGTCGAGGACCTGATCGCCCCCACCCGCCTGATCGCCGCCTGCCTGCGCCAGTTCGAACCCGCCGCGCTGGCCGCCGAGATTACCCTGATCGGCCCCGACCCCGGGGTGGCGCTGCCCGACCTGCTGGCCGACCGGCGGCGGCTGTCGCAGGCGCTGCACCAGCTGGTCTCGAACGCGATCAAGTTCACCCCCCCGGGCGGAACGGTGCGCATCGCCGTCGGCCGGGACGGCGACGGGCTGGGGATTACCGTGACCGATACCGGCATCGGCATCCCGGAGGCCGATCTGGCGCGCGTCTTCGATCCGTTCGTGCAGCTCGACGCCTCGCTGGCCCGCCGCTTCACCGGCGCCGGGCTCGGCCTCTATCTCGCCCGCGCCCTGGTCGAAAGCCATGGCGGCACGCTCGCCCTGGCCTCGGTGCCCGACGCCGGCACCACCGCCGCACTCCGCCTGCCCGCACATCGGCTGCGCCTTCCCCTGCCGCAGGAGCCCCCATGACCAACCTCGCCGCCACCGACGCCCTGTTCTTCGACCGCGCCGAGGCCGCGCTGGACCGCGCCGCCGCCGAGCGCCTGCTGGCCCACGCCCTGGAAGCCAGCGACGATGGCGAGCTGTTCCTGGAATACCGGGAAAACGAGACCCTGAGCCTCGATGATGGACGCATCCGCGCCGCCGGGTTCGACACCTCGCTCGGCTTCGGCCTGCGCGCGGTGGCCGGGGAAGCGACCGGCTACGCCCATGCGGGCGAGATCTCCGAACCCGCCCTGGCGCGCGCGGCCGAGGCGGTACGCGCGGTGGCTTCCGGGCATTCCGGGGTGGCGGCGGAACCGCCGCGGGCGACCAACGCCCGGCTCTATACCGACGCCAATCCGCTGGGGGCGGCGGGGTTCGCGGCGCGGGCGGCGCTGCTCGGCGAAGTGGACGCCTATGCCCGCGGGCGCGATCCGCGGGTGAAGCAGGTGATGGCCTCGCTTGGCGGAGAATTCCAGGCGGTGCAGATCCTGCGCCCCGACGGGACGCGGGTGGCCGATCTGCGCCCGCTGGTGCGCTTCAACATCTCGGTGGTGGTGGAACAGAACGGGCGGCGGGAGACCGGCGGCTACGGTACCGGCGGGCGGGTCGGCTATGCCGGGCTGATGGACCCGGCGGCCTGGCGGGCGGCGGTGGACGAGGCGCTGCGCCAGGCGCTGGTGAACCTGGAAAGCGTCCCGGCGCCGGCCGGGGAGATGGAGGTGGTGCTCGGCCCCGGCTGGCCCGGCATCCTGCTGCACGAGGCGATCGGGCACGGGCTCGAGGGCGATTTCAACCGCAAGAAGACCTCCGCCTTCGCCGGGCTGATGGGCAGCCGGATCGCCGCCCCCGGGGTGACGGTGATCGACGACGGCACCATCGCGGACCGGCGCGGCAGCCTGACCGTCGATGACGAGGGCACGCCCTCGGCGCGCACCGTGCTGATCGAGGACGGGGTGCTGGTGGGCTACATGCAGGACCGGCTGAACGCGCGGCTGATGGGAGACCGGCCCACCGGCAACGGGCGGCGGCAATCCTATGCCCATGCGCCGATGCCGCGGATGACCAACACCGTCATGCTGGGCGGGGAGCACGCGCCGGAGGAGATGATCCGCTCGGTGAAGCGCGGCCTCTATGCGGTCAATTTCGGCGGCGGGCAGGTGGATATCACCTCGGGGAAATTCGTGTTCTCGGCCTCCGAGGCCTATCGGATCGAGGATGGGCGGATCGGCGCGCCGGTGAAGGGTGCGACCCTGATCGGCAACGGACCGGACGCGCTGACGAAAGT
>JAKBCO010000263.1 GCA_021807785.1 Pseudomonadota bacterium | reverse complement strand
CCCGAACACCCCGCCCAGCGCCGCCAGCTCCGCCAGATGCCGCTCCGCATCCCCGAACATCTGGTCGATCATGGTCAGCCGCTTGAAGTAGTGCCCGCCGGCATATTCCATCGTCATCCCGATCCCGCCATGCAGCTGGATCGCCTCCTGCCCCACCGCGCGCGCCGCCCGCCCGATCTGCGCCTTCGCCGCGGTGATCGCCCGCCGCCGCTCCCCGGGGTCCGCCTCCTCGGCCATCATCGTCGCATAGAGCGCCATCCCCCGCGCCTGCTCCACCGCGGTCAGCATATCCACCGCCCGGTGCTGCAACGCCTGGAAACTGCCGATCGGCCGGCCGAACTGCTTGCGGGTTTTCAGATACTCCAGCGTCAGCTCCTGCAACGCCGTCATCGCCCCCACCGCCTCGGCGCAGAGTGCCGCGATGGCCGCATCCACCGCTGCCTCCATCCCCGCCAATGCCGCGCCCGGCGTTCCCACCGGCTCCGCCGCCGCCCGATCCAGCACGATCTCGGCCGCCCGCAGCCCATCCTGCGTCGGGTATCCGCGCCGGCTCACCCCCGCCCCGGCGGCATCGACCAGGAACAGCCCCACCCCCTCCCGGTCGGTCCGCCCGCCGCCGACCCGCGCGCTCACCAGCAGATGCTGCGCGACATCGCCATGCAGCACCACGCTTTTCGCCCCGGAGACCACCCAGCCGCCGCCCTCGGCCCGCGCCGTCGCCGCCACATCCGCCAGGTTCCAGCGCGACTGCCGCTCGACATGCGCGAACGCCAGCAGCAGCGACCCATCGGCGATCCGCGGCAGCAATGCCGCCTGCTGCGCCGCGCTGCCCAGCCGTCGCAGGAGCCCGCCGCCCAGCACCACCGTTGCCAGATAGGGTTCCAGGATCAGCCCGCGGCCGAACGCTTCCATCACGATCATCGTCTCGACCGGACCGCCGCCATAGCCGCCCAGCGCCTCCGGAAACGCCACCCCCAGCAGGCCGAGTTCGGCATACTGCGCCCACGCCGCGCGGCTCCAGCCGTCCGGTTCGGCCAGGTGCTTGCGGCGTGCCTCGAACCCGTAACGGTCGGCGATCAGCCGGCTCACGCTGTCGCGCAACAGGCGCTGGTCGTCGGAAAGATCGAAATCCATGGCCTCCGCCCCCTTGTGCCGCGCGCGGCAGGATACCGCCGCCTTCCGCGGTTGCCAGCCCCCGCCGGGTCTTATCCCGGCGCCGCCCCCAGCCGCTCCACCGCCTCGCGCACGGCGGGGTCCAGCGCGGCGGCGCCGCTTTGCAGATCGGCGACGATCTGTCGGCGCATCCTGGGGTCCCAGAACTTGCGCAGATGGTCCTCGGTGGCCGCGACGGCCGCGTCGTGCGGGCGGCTGGCGAAGAACCGGCCGATCTGGTTGGCCATATAGGCCAGGCGGTCAGGCGACATGGCGGGCACTCTCCGGCGCGGCGATGCGGTGCGGATGGGTGAAGATTTCGAACCCGTCGGCACGCGCGATGCCGATCAGGGTGATGCCGGCCGCCTCGGCGACGCGGATGGCCAGCGCGGTGGGGGCGGAGACCGCCACCAGCACCGGCGCGCCGATCATCGCCGCCTTCTGCACCAGCTCCACCGAAAGCCGCGAGGACAGCAGCACGATGCCGTCCCCCGCCGCGCGCCCGGCGCGGGCGAGATGGCCGGCGAGCTTGTCGAGCGCGTTGTGCCGCCCGACATCCTCCCGCACCGCCACCAGCCCCTCGGCGCGGGTCCAGAACCCGGCGGCATGGGTGGCGCGCGTCGCCGCGTTCAGCCGCTGCGCCGGCGCGAGGCTGGCGGCGGCGGCGGCGATCTCGCCCGCCACGAAGCGCGGCTCGGCGGCAACCCGCGGCGGCGGGCGGGACGCGGCGGCCAGACTCTCGATGCCGCAAAGCCCGCAGCCGCCCGGCCCGGCGAGGCGGCGCCGGCGGGTCTCGGCGGCGGCGGCGCGCTCGGGCGCCAGCCACATCCGCAGCTCGATCCCGCCCTCGGCGGCGACGATGGCGCATTCGCCGATCTGGTCCGGCGCCGTGACGATCCCTTCGGTGAGGCTGAACCCCACCGCGAAATCCTCCAGATCGGCGGGGCTTGCCATCATCACCGCCAGGGTGGCGCGGTTGTAGGTGAAGGCGATCGGGGTTTCCTCGGCGACCGCGCGCCGCCCCGGCGCCAGCTCGCCCCCGCGCCACAGCGTGCGCGGCAGGGAGCGGGCCGGATCGGGGATGGGCGGGTCGGTCATTTTGCCGGCACGGACTCGATCCGCCGCGCGCGCTCGGCCATGGCGCGGTAGCTCTCCTGCCACTCGGTCGGGCCATTGGCCGGCGAGACCTGCACCGCGGTGACCTTGTATTCCGGGCAGTTCGTCGCCCAGTCGGAATATTCCGTGGTGACCACGTTGGCCTGGGTCTCGGGGTGGTGGAAGGTGGTATAGACCACGCCCGGCGCCACCCGGTCGGTCACCTTCGCGCGCAAGGCGGTGGCCCCGGCGCGGGAGGCGAGGCGCACCAGATCGCCGTCGCGGATGCCGCGCTCCTCGGCGTCGTGCGGGTGGATCTCCAGCACGTCCTCGGTGTGCCACAGCGAATTGTCGGTCCGGCGCGTCTGCGCGCCGACATTGTACTGGCTCAGGATGCGCCCGGTGGTCAGCAGCAGCGGGAAGCGCGGGCCGGTGCGCTCGTCGGTGGGGATGTACTCCGTCACCACGAACAGCCCCTTGCCGCGCACGAAGCCGGTTTCGTGCATGGTGGGCGTGCCGTCGGGCGCCGCTTCGTTGCAGGGCCACTGCACCGAACCCAGCCGCTCGAGCTTGGCGTAGCTCACCCCCGCGAAGGTCGGCGTGGTGCGCGCGACCTCGTCCATGATCTGTCCGGGGTCGGTGTAATTCCAGCCGCATCCCATGGCGTTGGCGATCAGCTGGGTGATCTCCCAGTCGGCGTAGCCGTTGCGCGGCGCCATCGCCCGGCGCACCCGGCCGATCCGCCGTTCGGCGTTGACGAAGGTGCCGTCCTTCTCCAGGAAGGTCGAGCCGGGCAGGAAGACATGCGCGTAATTGGCGGTCTCGTTCAGGAACAGGTCCTGCACGACGACGCACTCCATCGCCGCCAGCGCCGCGGCGACGTGCTGGGTGTTGGGGTCGGACTGCACGATGTCCTCGCCCTGGACGTAGAGGCCCTTGAAGCTGCCGTCCAAGGCGGCGTCGAACATGTTGGGGATGCGCAGGCCCGGCTCGGGGTCCAGCGTCACGCCCCATTCGCGTTCGTAGATCGCCCGCACCTCGGGGCGCGAGATGTGGCGGTAGCCCGGCAGTTCGTGCGGGAAGCTGCCCATGTCGCAGGAGCCCTGGACATTGTTCTGCCCGCGCAGCGGATTGACCCCGGTGCCGGGCTTGCCCACGTTGCCGGTGGCCATCGCCAGATTCGCGAGCCCCATCACCGCGGTGCTGCCCTGGCTGTGCTCGGTGACGCCGAGACCGTAATAGATCGCCGCCCGCCCGCCGGTGGCAAACAGGCGCGCGGCGGCGCGGATCGTCTCGGCCGGCACGCCGGTCAGCGCCGCCACCGTCTCCGGGCTGTTGCGCGGCTCGGCGACGAAGGCGGCCCATTCGGCGAAGGCCTCGGCATCGCAGCGCGCGCGCACATAGTCCCGATCGACCAGCCCCTCGGTCACGATCACATGCGCCAGCGCATCCAGCATCGCCACGTTGGTGCCGGGCCTGAGCGGCAGGTGGTGCGCGGCGGTCACATGCGGGGTGTGCACCAGGTCGATCCGGCGCGGATCGACCACGATCAGCTTCGCGCCTGCCCGCAGCCGCCGCTTGAGGTGGGAGGCAAACACCGGGTGCCCGTCGGTCGGGTTGGCGCCCATCACCAGCACCACGTCCGCCTGCTCCACCGAATCGAAATCATTGGTCCCGGCCGAGGTGCCGAAGGTGGTCGCCAGCCCATAGCCGGTGGGCGAATGGCAGACGCGGGCGCAGGTATCGGTGTTGTTGTTGCCGAAGCCGGCGCGGGCCAGCTTCTGCACCAGATAGGTCTCCTCGTTGGTGCAGCGCGAGGAGGTGATGACGCCGATGCTGTCCTTGCCCAGGCTCGCTTGCAGGCGGCGGAACTCGGCGGCGACATGGGCGATGGCTTCGTCCCACGACACTTCGCGCCAGGGATCGGTGATCTTCGCGCGCAGCATGGGCTTGAGGATGCGGTCCCGGTGCTGGGCGTAA
>JAKBCO010000262.1 GCA_021807785.1 Pseudomonadota bacterium | reverse complement strand
GGCGTTCAGCGCCCGCTTCCAGGCCAGCAGCGGAAAATCCTCAGCCGCCAGGTCGCCGAAGCGGAAATCGGCAAGCGCCGGGCGCGGCGGGTCCGGCTCGATGACCGCGAGCCGTCGGCCATAGGCGGAGAGCGGCCCCGGGTCTCCGGCGGGGACGGCCGGCGGGGCGGCGGCACCGAGCCCCGGCGCCACCACCGCGCGGGCCCCGGGGCGAGAGCGCAGATACCCCTCGGCCAGGAGCTGCTCGTAGGCGGCGGTGATGGTGCCGCGGGAGACTCCGCGCTCGGCCGCCAACCCTCGGGTGGAGGGCAGGCGGGCGCCGGGTGCCAGGGTGCCGGCGGCGATCTGCGCGCGCAGCCCGGCAGCGATGGCCTGGGCCTGGCCGAGCGGTAACTGGTCCATCGATCAATCCCGAAACTGGTCATTCCCATCGGACCAGTTTCGCGCCATCCCAGCCTCGTCCGCAATGCCACCGGAGCCGCCGTGATGGACCCCACCCCGCCCAGCTTTCCCGTCACCCCGCGCAACCGGGTGCGCCGGCGCCCGATGCGCGGGCATTACGACCACGCGACGGTGTTCGGCGTGCTGGACGCCGCGATGCTGTGTCATATCGCCTATGTGATCGATGGCCAGCCCTATTGCACCCCCACCGCGTTCTGGCGCGAGGGGGATCATCTCTACTGGCACGGTTCCTCGGCCAGCCGGATGATCCGCGCCGAGGCGAAAGGGATCCCGGTCTGCCTGACAGTCGCGCATATGGATGCGATCGTGCTGGCCCGTTGCGGGTTCAACCACTCCATCAACTATCGCGCGGTGATGGCGTTCGGCCACGCCGCGCCGGTGACGGGGGACGCGGCGAAGCGCCGGGCGATGGATGCCTTCATCGACCGCTTCTTCCCCGGCCGTGCCGCCGCGCTGCGGGCCCCCACCGCGCAGGAAGTGAAGGCCACCACCATCCTGGGGATGCGGATCGAGGACGCCTCGGCCAAGATCCGCGACGTCGGCGTGCATGACGAAGAGGCGGATTATGCCCATCCGGTCTGGGCGGCGCTGATTCCGCTGACCACCGTGCTGGGCGCGCCCCAGGAATGTCCGCGCCAGCTGCCTGGGGTGACGGCGGCGGCGGGCGGGATGGCGGCGTATCGCGAAGGGCGGCGGCTGGATGATGTGATGGCGGAAACGGCGGTGGCGCTCAAGTATTCGTGAGGTGCGCAAAGAAAAACCCCCGGGCTTGCGACCGGGGGTCAAGTAAACAGGGAGGCTTCACGTCTGGGAGACGTAGGGACCAATGGCCCCCTTCCGGCCCCGAAGGACCGGAACACTGGCGGGCGAACCCGCCGTATCCAGTAATCTCAGGCTAGATGTTTGCCCGGCCGTTGTGCAGCGCCAAAACCCGGACGCGGCCATGCCGAACGCGCATATCGATGCAGGGCCGTCCGGGCGGGCGATATAGTTAGCCCCGCTATGAAACAGATATTCCGCCTCGTGGCCGGCTTTGATTCGGTCATCCATGCAGGATCACGCGATCTCCGCGCCGCCTTGACGGGGGCAGATGGCCGGCTCGAGGCGGGCCCTGACGGGCAGGCGGGCGGGCCCGCACGAGAGTTCTGGTTCAGAACAACGAGTAACCGCCGTCGATCACGAAGCTGTCGCCGGTGTGATAGGCGGCGGCATCGCTCATCAGATACACCGCGATGCCGCCGAAATCCGCGCCGGTTCCCCAGCGTCGCATCGGGATGCGCGGCATCACGTTGCCGGCGAATTTCGGGTTGCCCACCGCGTTGGCGGTCATGTCGGTCTCGATCCATCCGGGCAGAATCGCATGGGCGCGGATGCGGTGACGGGCGAACTCCACCGCCAGCGCGCGCACCATCGAGATCATGCCGCCCTTCGTCGCGGCGTAATGTTCCGATCGGGGCGCCGCCTCGATGGCTGCCAGCGAGGCGGTGCCCACCAGCACCCCGCCGCCGCCGCGGTCCACCATATGCCGGGCCGCGGCGCGGAAGGTGTAGAACGCGCCGTGCAGATTGACGCGCAGCACGCGGTTCCATTCCTCGGTGGCCATGTCGAGAAAGGATTTCAGTCCGCGCCCGCTGACCCCGGCGTTCGCGAAGCACCCGTCCACCCGGCCAAGCTCTGAAACGGTGCGCGCGAAGGCAGCCTCCACCGCGGCCTCCTCGCCCACGTCGC
Source organism: Pseudomonadota bacterium (assembly GCA_021807785.1). Classification (GTDB taxonomy): domain Bacteria; phylum Pseudomonadota; class Alphaproteobacteria; order Acetobacterales; family Acetobacteraceae; genus JAJZVS01. The sequence goes on along the minus strand of JAKBCO010000262.1, from coordinate 2,045 downwards.
AGGCGAGGGCCAGCACGCGCCTGCCGGTCGCAGCCAGGGTTGCCCGAGCGGCCTCGTTCTTGGCCGGATTGGTGCCCCAGATCGCGATATCGGCGCCGGATTCGGCCAGCATCCGCGCCATGCCCAGTCCGATCCCGGAGTTCCCGCCGGTGACCAGCGCCACTTTCCCGGTCAGGTCGAACGGGTGCGCCATCGGCTCAGCTCCCCAGCCGGTAGAACCGGGTGGCGGTGCCGGAGAACAGCGCCGCTTTCTCGGCCTCCGAAGCCCCGGCGGCCACGCGCTTGAAGCTGTTCCAGCAGACCGCGTAGCTGTATGAGCCCTTGTCCACCGGGAAATTGCTCTCGAACATGCAGCGATCGGCGCCGAACAGCTCGATCGTGGTCTCCAAATAGGGCTTCCACGCCGCCGCCAGGGTTTCCGATGATGGGGGTTCGGCGCCGGCCTCGAACCCGTAGCCGTTGATGCGCATTCCGAGCCCACCCAGCTTCACGAAGACGTTGGGGCAGGTGGCGAGTTCCGCCATCGCGGCGCGCCAGGCCGGGAACACCTCCGCCCCCTTGCCAGCGAAGCGGCCGATCGCCAGCGGCCCGCCCACATGATCCAGCACGATCCGCGCCACCGGGAAGGCCCGGGCCAGCGCGGTGAGTTCGGGAATCTGCGGATGATACAGCCAGGAATCATAGCTCAGCCCCATCGCCGCCAGCCGGGCGAAGCCCTCGCGGAAGGCGGCGGTGCCCATGAGCTCGGCCGGCGCCGGGTTGCCTGGGTTCAGCATCACCGGGTCGGGATCCCAGGCGGTGATGTGACGGATGCCGCGGAACCGCCCGCCGCCGGCGGCCAGATGCGCCTCCAACACCGCCTCCACCCGCGCGCCCAGCGCCAGATTGGCGTGACCGACGATGCCCGCACACATCCGCGACGCGCCGTAGATGCCGGAGGCGCTCATCGCGGCGACGCCGTTGACGAACTCGGTCTCGCCCACCGGGCGCAGCTCCTCCGGCCCGTCGGCGCGATGGAACGCGCGTGCCTGGACGAAGACCGTGTGCGTCACGTTGTGCCCGGCGTTGATTTCGCCCAGCAGGTCGTCATGCAGATAGCGCCAGCCGTTGCGGTCCCACAGGTGATGATGCGGATCGACGATCGGCAGGCCGGGCTCGATGATCGGTTCCACCCGGCGCGCGAGCCAGGCGCGGCGGACTTCCAGGTAGTGGGACTGGGTGCTGCTCATGTGACGTTCCCCGTTGCGCCGCCTATGCTAGGCCCGCCCCGCCCGAGGCTCCAAGAGGTCCGCCATGCCCGCGCCCGAGACCATCCCCTACCCTGACGCTACGCTACGCCGCATCCTTGCCGCCACCCGGGTGATCGCGCTGGTGGGGGCGTCGTCGAACTGGAACCGGCCCAGCTATTTCGTGATGAAATACCTGCAAGGGAAGGGCTACCGGGTGATCCCGGTGAACCCCGGCCTGGCCGGCCAGGACCTGCTTGGCGAGCGTGTCTATGCCTCGGTCCGCGACATCCCGGAACGGATCGACATGGTCGATATCTTCCGCGCCTCCGATCAGGTCGGCCCGATCGTGGAAGACGCGATCGCGGCCGGCGCACGCACGGTGTGGATGCAGCTCGGCGTGCGCAACGATGCCGCTGCGGCGCGGGCCGAGGCCGCCGGGCTCGAAGTGGTGATGAACCGCTGCCCGAAGATCGAGTTCGGGCGGCTGGGCGGGGAGCTCTCCTGGTCGGGGGTGAACTCCGGCATCATCCGCAACCAGCCCGCCGAACCGCCCACCGCCCGGCGCCCGCGGGTGGAAGCGCCGCCGGCCGCCAATGTCAGCTATGGGTTCGAGACCCGCGCCGTCCATGCCGGTGCCGCGCCGGACCCGACCACCGGCGCCCGCATCACGCCGATCTACCAGACCGCCGCCTATGTGTTCGACAGCGCGGATCACGCCGCCTCGCTGTTCAACCTGCACACATTCGGTTACATCTACAACCGCTTGACCAACCCCACGGTCGCGGTGCTGGAAGAACGCGTCGCCAGCCTGGAAGG
>JAKBCO010000261.1 GCA_021807785.1 Pseudomonadota bacterium | reverse complement strand
TCATGACCAAGGATCTGGCGATCCTGGTGAGCCCGACCCAGCCGTGGCTGAACACGCAGAACTTCCTGGCCAAGCTGGATGAGAATCTGAAGGCGGCGATGGCGGCCGGCTGAGACGATGGGGGGGGCGGCGGGATGTTCCCGCCGCCCCTACGGTCCGGCCGGATAAGGGCCGAGAAAGCGATCTCCATTGAAGTGGATCAGATGCGACGGCGCGTCGGCCAGCCAGACTTCGGTTTCCCACGCAATCTTTCCGACATACCGGGCCATGACCGAGCGTGACGGGAATGCAGTGACATAGACCCGCCCCGGGGTGGAGGCGGCGAACAGCGCCATCAACTCCTGGTGGCGCTTGCCGTCCACCGGGCCGTGGCTGGTGGCAGCCTCGACCAGGATCAGCCAGTTTCGTTCTGGGTGGTGGAACACCGCGTCTGGCATTTTCCCATGGCGGTCGATCCGGACACCGAGACGGGCCAGCGCGTCACCGTCGAAATACCCCAGTTTGCTGCCGGCATCGCCGGCATAGAGCAGTCGCGCGCCGGGAACGAAGCGGGGCGCGAATTCCTCGATCACGGCCTTGATGAGAAGACTGTGCGCGCCGGGGCTGAGCCGGATGGTCAGGTTCGGAGCGATTTCGACCGGGATTTTCTGCTGCTCGCGGTCCCGGGCATAGCGTTGGGAAAGCCCCATCCGTCGGCGCTGATACGCGGCCAGTCGCGCCGGCCAGTGCCGCGAACCGAAGCCTTGCAGCAGCACGAGTGCCTCCGGGCTGACCTGATAGGCGGCATGGGGGCTGTTCACCGCGCGGTCGGGTTGGTCCGGGTTGTAGAGGGCAAGCCCCGCCTGTACGAACTGGTGCATGGTCTGGCGGCGGATCGTCTCGCGCGTGTTCGGAGCGTAGGCCTTGTCGTAGTGGCGGGCGATCCAGTCCATGATGGGGGTGATGCCGATCAGCCTGGCGGTCGCGGTGGACCATCGCCGCTCTGGTGCCATATCGAGGATGGCGAGCAGCACGAGGGCGGAGCGATCGTTGACCTGTGCGCCGGGAAAACCAAGCGCGGCGAGAATCCGGCGGGCCGATTCGACATGCGAATGGCTCATGCCATCGTCTGGACTTGACGGTCGATCGCGTCCTGGGGTGCGTCCCGGTGCGCTTTTGCCCATTCGCCGAGTTGCGTCAGGGCTTCGATGTCGGGGAAGCGCAGGGTTCGGAGGTCGGTGGCGTTGACCTGGGTGTGACCGTTGAATTGCCGGAAGTACCGATCGACCGCAGTGGTGCTGAGGTAGGCGACGAGGCCGCGCGCGATCGGCTCGGAGAGTGGGGTTCGGCGGCGGTGGAACACGTTGAGATGGTTCTCGAAGCCGAGCGCGGCACCGAGGACATCGCCCGGATCGACCACGGCGGCGACGATCCTCCGCTTTTCTTCCTTGGAGGAGAAGCGGCGCACCACCGCATAGAACCCATTCGGATACAGGTACTTGGCGGTAGCTTGGGTGTGCACGATCGCGTTTGGCTTCTTTATTCCGGCGATCGGCCAGCGGATACCGCCGGCGCTGAAATGGCTGGAATAGAGCAGCGGGACTGCGCCGGGCTCCGGCATTGGGCGAAGATTGTCGCGCAGCCGGAAATCGACCACCGGCCCGGTCGAGACGTCGATACCGAGCTCGACGAGCCGGAACCGAAACGGGCCGGAGCCGTCGAATTGTTCGGCCAGGGCCTCGGTCGGGATATGGATGAAGCACCCGGGGTTGTGCAGGGGCAGGATCGTCCCGGCGGGGCAGGGGCGGGATTCGTAGTCGGCGAAGCTGTCGTCGGTGCTGGTGGAGACCGTGACCGGCCCCTGGTCGGCGCCGCGTTCGAGGCTGATGATGACGTTTTCCTGAAGCACGCCGTTGCGCCTGAACACCGCGTCGCGGGCCGTGAACAGATGCAGGTGGCGGATCGCGGCACGGCGCAGCATGAACGACCGGAACGGCTGGTAATAGGGACCGTTGCAGAAGCTGCGGGGGATAATGGCGACCAGACGCCCGCCCGGCGCCAGCAGTTCGAGCGCGAGGCCGACGAAACCGGAGTAGAGATTGACCGTCTCGAGTCCGACTGCCCGCAGGAGCGCCCGATGCTGGGAGCCGTTTCCGATCTTTCGATACGGCGGATTGAGGATCGCGTGGGTGTAGCGCGGCCCCTGACCGAGGCGTGCCATGCGGGCGGCGGCCTGGACGAAATCCTCCATGAGCACCTGTGGCGCGCTGCCCGCCTGGTCTGCAAGCCGGTGCAGCGTGGTTTGCAGCCGCGCGGCAATCGCGGGGTCGCATTCATAGGCATGGGCCTCGATCGGGCTGCCTGTCCAGCGGGCGATGAAGGCGGCGGTCAGGCTGCCTTCGCCGGCGCCGGCGTCGAGCAGGCGCACGCGCCCCGGCATCGGCCCATCGAACAGGCCGGCCATGAAGGCGGCGATGGGCTCGGGGGTCATGAACTGGCCGAGCTGGGCTTGCCGAGATTGCGGCGGGGCCGGGCGTCGAGCAGCGGGCGATGCGTCTGTGGCGCGCAATTCGAGAGGAGCCGGCATGGCCGACGAAGCGGGCGATCCGGGGTGGGAAACCGGGGGGCGCGGGGCTTCGGATCGTGGGAGGCGACTCGCCGACATGGTCTGTTTGTACCATGCCGCGGGATGGCCGGGCCAGGGACGCCGTCCGCGCAGATCAGATCGTGCCGACGGTCCTGATCCGGGCGCGGGGGAAAATCTCGGTCTGCGCCAGCACCGGCGTGTTCGGCCGGATGCGGTCCACGATCGCGCGCACATGCTGGCGGATCGCCGCCCCGGTCAGCAGCACCGGCGTCTCTCCGCCGGTCGCCGCCGCCTCGAAGACCAGGCGCAGCCGCTGCATGAACTCCTGCAGCTGGGTCGGCGCCATCGCCAGCTGACGATCCTCCGGCGGGCCGGTCAGCGCCTCGGCGAACGCCGCCTCCCACGGCGCCGACAGGGTCACCAGCGGGATATACCCGCCCGCCCCGGTATGGGCATCGCTCAGCTGGCGGGCCAGCCGCGCCCGCACATGCGCCAGGATCGCCCCCAGCGGGCGGGCGGGCCCGGCCTCCTGGACGCCTTCCAGAATGGTTCCCAGATCGCGGATAGAAACCCGTTCGGCCAGCAGCCCGGCCAGCACCCGCTGCACCTGTCCTACCGAGGCCTGGGCCGGAATCAGCTCCGCGACCAGCTTCTTCTGGTCAGCGGGCAGCTCGTCCAGCAGCTTCTGCGTCTCGGCGTAGGACAGCAGCTCGGCCATGGTCTCGCGCACCGCCTCGGTCAGATGGGTGGTCAGCACGCTCGGCGGATCGACCACGGTGCAGCCGCGGAAGATCGCCTCCTCCTTGGCTTCCGGCATGATCCACAACGCCGGCAGGCCGAAGGCCGGCTCGGCGGTGCGTTCCCCGGCAAGGTCCGGCAGGCCGCCCTTCGGGTCCATCGCCAGCAGCCGGGTCGGGCGCAGCTCGCCGCGGCCGGCCTCGATCTCCTTGACCCGGATCACGTAGGTCTCGGCCGGCAGCTCCATGTTGTCCTGGATCCGCACGGGGGGCAGCACGAAGCCCATCTCGGCGGCGATGGCACGGCGCAGGCTCTTGATCTGCTCGGTCAGGCGCGGCCCGTCGCCGCCGGCCAGCGCCAGCAGCCCGTAGCCGAGCTCCAGCCGGATCTGATCGATGCGCAGCTGATCGCTGATCGGCGGCTCGGCCTGGGCCAGGACGGCGGGCGGCGCGGCATCCTCCGCCGTCTTCGGGTATTTGTGCCGGAGCCAGGCCCCGCCGCCGGCAAGTCCGGCGAGACCCAGGAACGGCAGCGCCGGCAGGCCCGGCAGCAGCGCCAGCACGGTGGCCGCCCCGGCCGCCATCGCCAGCGGCTTCGGCGAGCCGCCGAGCTGGCCGATCAGCGCCGCATCCGCCGATCCCTCCATGCCGCCCTTGGTGACCACGATGCCGGCGGCGGTGGAGACCAGCAGCGCCGGGATCTGCGAGACCAGCCCGTCGCCCACCGTCAGGCGGGTGAAGGCATCGGCGGCATCGGCGAAGCTCATGCCGTGCTGGACCATGCCGATGGTCAATCCGCCGGCGATGTTGATGGAGGTGATGATGAGCCCGGCGATGGCATCGCCGCGCACGAATTTCGCCGCCCCGTCCATGGCGCCGAAGAAGCCGCTCTCCTGTTCGAGCTCGCGGCGGCGGGCGCGCGCGGTCTTCTCGTCGATCAGCCC
>JAKBCO010000040.1 GCA_021807785.1 Pseudomonadota bacterium | reverse complement strand
CCGCCTTCGTTCCTGCTGCTGATCGGACCGCTGGCGTATCTGTCCTGGCCGGTCGCGGGGACCTTGTGGCGGCTGGGGCAGATGGCGCTCTACGCGCTGCTGCCGGCCGAGCCGGGATGGCGGCGCGAACAGGCGCTGGGGATGCTGGTGGTGCCGGTGACCGCGCTCGCGGTCTCGATCGGCCAGGATGGGCTGGTGGTGGCGGCGCTGCTGGGCGGCGGCTGCCGGCTGCTGGAACGCCGGCCGGTGCTGGCCGGGGTGCTGTTCGGGCTGGCCTCGGTCAAGCCGCAATTCGGCGTGCTGGTGCCGCTGGCGCTGCTCGCCGCCGGCCAGTGGCGAGCGTTGGCGGCGGCGGCGACCACCGTGCTGGGGCTGGTGGTGGCCAGCGGAGCGGTGTTCGGCTTCCGCCTGTGGCTGGTCTGGCCGGAGGCGATGGCGGGCCTGTCCCGCTTTGTCGGCGGCACGCGGGCCCTCGATCATCTGGTGCCGACGGTGGCGGGGAATCTGCGGCTGATCGGCGCGGCGCCTTCGGTGGTCTGGGCGGCGCAGGGGGCGGCGGCGCTGATCGCGGCGGTGGTGACGTGGCGGGTCTGGCGACGGCGCGGGCCGGGGCGCGCCGCCAGCGCCGTGCTGCTGGTGGGGGCGATGCTGGTCTCGCCCTATGGGTTCTATTACGATCTGGCGATCATGAACCTGGGCCTCGCCGCTTTCGTGCTGGATCGCGGCGCGCGGCTGGCGGGCTGGGAATGGACGGTGCTGGCGGCCGCGTTCCTGGTGCCGCCGGCGATGAATTTCGCCTTCTGCACCTGGCCGGTCTCGCTGCCGGTGGTGGTGGGCGCGTTCGTCATGGTGGCGCGCTCGGCGCTGCGGCCGGGGCTGGACAGCGGCGGCGGCGGCGGGCAGGTTGGGGTCCCGTCCCCGCCCTGACCCCCCGCCTTGACGCCATGAGGTTTCATGCTGTTCGATCTTTCCGCGCTGGATGCCACCAACGCCTACAAGCTGCTGGTTTCCACCGTGGTGCCGCGGCCGATCGCCTGGATCACCACGCAGGACCTGGACGGGTCGGTGAACGCCGCGCCGTTTTCGTTCTTCAACGCGGTCTCGGGCAACCCGCCGGTGGTGGCGATCGGCATCGGCGGGCGGGCGCCCGGCGACGTGAAGGACACCGGCGGCAATATCCGACGCACCGGCCAGTTCGTGGTCAACATGGTCTCCGACGCGCTGGCGGCGGCGATGAACGTCACCGCCATCGATTTCGACAAATCGGTCAACGAGCTCTCGGAAGCCGGCTTGACCACCGCCGCCTCCGCCAAGGTGGCGCCGCCGCGGATCGCCGAGGCGCCGGTGGCGTTCGAGTGCGAACGGCTGGTGATCGTCGAAGTCGGCGTCGATCGGGCGGTGGTGCTCGGCCGGGTGGTGGCGATCCACATCAAGGACGAGTTCGTGCTGGACCCGGCGCGCTGCTACGTGGACACGCCGAAGCTGGATCTGATCGGGCGGATGCACGGATCGGGATGGTATTCCCGCACGCGCGAGCGGTTCGACATGCCGCGGATCGCGGTGGAGGACTGGGCGGGGCGGAAGGCGGCGGAATGATCGCCCGCGCGGGTCAGCCCGCGGCCTCGGGGTGCCAGCGCAGCAGATGCCGCCGCAACCGCGCCATCAGCGCCACCGCGATGCCGCCCACCAGCGCGATCTCCACGATGCCGGCATAGACGCCCACCGAATCCGCGTAGTTCTCGGCATTCACCATCATGCCGCCGAGGCCGGTGCCGCCCATCAGCATCTCGGAGGCCACCTCGACGATCAGCGCCAGCGGCAGCGCCACCTGCAAGCCGGTGAGAATCTGCGGCATGGCGGCGGGCAGCATCACGTCGCGGAACAGCTCGGCCCGGGTGGCGCCCAGGCTTTGCGCCGACCAGGTCAGCTGGCGCTCGACCCCGCGCGTGCCGGCGTCGGCCGCCGCGATCACGGTGAACACGGCGGAAAACCCGGTCATCACGATCTTCGAGAGGTCGAACACCCCGAACCACAGCATGAAGATCGGCAGGAAGGCGATCGCCGGCATCGGAAAGCCGACCGAAACGATCGGCTCGACGAACCAGCCCACCAGCTTCCGGCGCGAGATCAGGATGCCGAGCGGGATGCCGATCACGCAAGCCAGCGCGAAGCCCGCCAGGGTCCGGTAGAGGGTCACCGCCGCATTCAGGAAGAACGCGCCGGAGGCCACATCGGCCACCAGCCGCGCCGCCACCGCCGTGAGCGGCGGCAGCAGGAACGGGCGGATCAGGCCAAGCCGGTTCGCCGCCTCCCAGCCGGCCAGCAACACGAGAAACGCCGAACAGCGCAGCGCGATTCGCCCGATCATGTGCGCCACCGCAGCAGATGCGCCGAAAGTGCCGCGAACCCGCGATCGGCCAGGAACCCCAGCGCGGTGATGGTCAGGATCGCGGCGAACATCGCCGGATAGGCGCCGTCATCGCCCAGCGAGCCGATCAGGAACCCCAGCCCGTTATTGGCAATGATGAGTTCGGAGGCCACCATCAGCAGGAACGCGAAGGCGGTGGCGGTGCGCAGCCCGATCAGGATCTGCGGCATCGCCGCCGGCAGCAGCACCTCCCGCAGCACGTCCCGCCGCGAGGCGCCGAGGCTGCGCGCCGACCAGACCAGGACGTGATCGACCCCGCGAATCCCGTTATAGGTGCCCAGGATCACCGGCAGCAGGCAGCCCAGGAAGATCAGCACGATCTTCGCCGTGTCGCCGAGGCCGAACCAGACCATCACCAACGGCACCAGCGCGGTCTTGGGCAGCGGATAGAACGCCTGCACCAGCGGCCCGAACGCCGCGCGGAACCGCGGCAGCAGGGCCATCCCCGCGCCGAGGCCGAACCCCGCCACGATCGCGAGCGCGAGCCCGGCCGCTCCGCGCAGCAGCGAGGGCACCGCGTTGCGCAGCAGGCTCCCGTCCGCCAGCATATGCGCCAGCGCCACCAGCACCACCGAGAACGGCGGCAGCAGCGCGCGCGACACCAGGCCGAGCCGGGTGACCAGCTCCCACAGCGCCGCCAGGATCAGCAGCGGCAGGTAGCTGACCGCCCCGCGCCTCATGCCGGCGCCGGGCGGCGGGCGTCATCCACTTCGGCGCGCACCATCTGCCAGATCAGCTCGACCTGTTCGGTGAAATCCGGGCGCTTGAACACCGCCGGATCGGCGGCGCGGTTGAAGCCGGCGGACAGGGTGCGGCGGATGCGCCCGGGTCGCGCGCTCATCACCGAGATCGCGTCGGAGAGATAGACCGCCTCGGCGACGTCGTGGGTGACGAAGACCACGGTCTGGCGGGTCTGGCGCCAGATGCCCAGCAGCTCCTCCTGCATGATCCGCCGCGTCTGCGCGTCCAGCGCGCCGAAAGGTTCGTCCATCAGCAGGATGTCGGGCTCGGCGGCCAGGGTGCGGGCCAGCGCGGCGCGTTGCTGCATCCCGCCCGACAGCTGGCCGGGGAAGCTCGCCTCGAACCCGGTCAGGTGCACGAGGTCGATGAAGTGCTGCGCGCGGTCCCGCGCCTCGGCGCCGCGGATGCCGCGCTTGCCGATGCCGTAGAGGATGTTCTGCAGCACCGTCTTCCACGGAAACAGCGCGAAGTTCTGGAACACGACACCGCGGTCCGGCCCCGGATCGGTGACCAGCCCACGATCGGTGCGGATGCTGCCGGTCTGCACCGGCAGGAAGCCGCCGATGCAGTACAGCAACGTGCTCTTGCCGCAGCCGCTGGGGCCGAGCAGGGCGTGAAAACTGCCCGTGGCGACGGTGAGCGAGACGTCCTCCAGCGCACGGACCCGGGTTCCCGCCCGGGGGGTGTAGTCATGCGACAGGCCGGTGATGACGATGCCCGTCGGAACGGACGGGTCGGTCATGCCGGGGTGGTGATCCGCTTCTTCGCCTCGGTCAGGAAACTCAGATCGGCATGGCCGGGAGAGACGGTGATCGTCTGCTTGAGCAGGCCGATCTGATGGGCGATGTCGATCGGCTTCTGCACGCCGGGGAGATTGGGCACGCTCCACGGGTCACGGTAATAGTCCTGGTGGGTGAACACGTAGGACAGCTCGGCCGGGGCGATGTGCATGAAGCGGGCGATGATGCCGATCGCGGCGGTGCGGTTCTTCGGATCCAGGAACCAGCGGCGCGAACGGACCCAGTCCTCCATGAAATCGGCCACCACCGCCTGGTGTTGCTTCAGGTAGGAGGCGCGGCCGGCCAGGAAGATGGTTTCCGAGGCGCCGAAAATGTCCTTGCCCTGGAACAGGGCGCGCCACTTGCCGGTTTTCATCATCGCGATCAGCATCGGGTTGAGGATGATGGAGCAATCGACCTCGCCCTTTTCCAGCAGCGACGGCATGGCGTTGAACGCGGCCTGGATCACCACGTAGTCGCGCTTGTCCACCAGCCCGTGGCGCAGCAGCAGGCCGCGCATCGCGGTGTCGGAGGCCGACCCGATCGCGTTGCTGGCGATGCGCTTGCCTTTCAGGTCCTCGATCTTGCGGATCGGCCCGGCGGCCTTCACCAGCCAGGTGTCGGAATGCCAGCCGGGCACGCCGTCCTGGATGATGTCGGAGACGATCTGAAGGTCGAGATGCGCGTTGGTGACGCCGAGCGCGAGGGTGGACCCGGCGGAGGCGAAGAAATCGAGCTCCTGCCCCGCCATCGCCATCAGCTGCGGCGAGGAGCCGCGAAACAGGATCGGCTTGACGGTGTAGGATTTGCCGTAGTGCTTCAGCCCCTTCTGGGCGGGGTTGTCGAACAGCACCGGGATCAGATGGCCCGGCATGGTGGCCCAGCCGACGCGGATCGAAAGCGGAGCGGCGCGGGCGGGGCGGGTGACGGTGGCGGTGGCGGCCAGTCCGGCGGCGCCGGCGATGACGGTGCGGCGCGCGATGTTCCCGGATGCGGGCATGATTGATCCTCCTGTGTCGTGACCGGGCGGCGCTGGCGCGGGGCCAGCCGACGCTCCGGATGCCTTGAGCGGCTTCAGATTCAGTCTTGTCCCGATCGCGGCTGGTGTAAACCGGCGCGAACCCCGCCCCTGACATCCCTTCGCGCCGGGTCTATCCTGCCACCGCCAAGGAGGACCCCGCCATGCTGAACCAGATCGCCCCCCTCCCGCTCACGGACCCCAGCCTGTTCCGCCAGGCCAACTGCATCGACGGCAAATGGGTCCAGGCCGAGTCCGGCCGCACCCTCGCCATCCGCAACCCCGCGACCGACACCGTCATCGGCGAAGTCCCCGCGCTCGGCGCCGCCGAAACCCGCCGCGCCATCGCGGCCGCCGCCCGCGCATACCCCGCCTGGCGCGCCCTGCTGGCCCGCGAACGCGCCGCCATCCTGCGCCGCCTGTCCGACCTCATGCTGGCCAACACCGACGATCTCGCCATCATCATGACCGCCGAGCAGGGCAAGCCGCTGGCCGAAAGCAAGGGCGAGATCGCCTACGCCGCCAGCTTCATCGACTGGTTCGCCGACGAGGCGAAGCGCGTCTATGGCGACACCATCCCGCAGAACGCGCGCGGCCGGCGCATCATCGTGCAGAAGGAACCGATCGGCGTCTTTGCCGCCATCACGCCCTGGAACTTCCCCGCCGCCATGATTACCCGCAAGGCCGGCCCCGGCTGGGCCGCCGGCTGCACCGGCGTCATCCGCCCGGCCAGCCAGACGCCGTTCTCGGCGCTGGCAATCGCGGTGCTGGCGGAACGCGCCGGGATGCCGCCCGGCGTGTGCAACGTCATCACCGGCCCCTCGGCCGACATGGGCGCCGAGCTCACATCGAACCCGCTGGTGCGCAAGCTGTCCTTCACCGGCAGCACCGAAGTGGGGGCGAAGCTGCTCGCGCAATGCGCCGCCACCATCAAGAAGACCTCGATGGAGCTCGGCGGCAACGCGCCGTTCATCGTGTTCGACGATGCCGATCTCGATGCCGCGGTGGCCGGCGCGATGGCGAGCAAATACCGCAACACCGGCCAGACCTGCGTCTGCGCCAACCGGCTGCTGGTGCAGGACGGCGTCTATGACGCCTTCGCCGCGAAGCTGAAAGCGGCGGTGGAGGCGATGAAGGTCGGCAACGGCATGGAACCCGGCGTGGCGCAGGGCCCGCTCATCAATGCCGCCGCGGTGGCCAAGGTGGAGGAGCATATCGCGGATGCCACGAAGCGCGGCGCGCGCATCGTCACCGGCGGGCATCGCCACCCTCTGGGCGGCAATTTCTTCGAGCCCACCCTGCTCGCCGACGTGCCGCATGACGCGCTGATCTTCCGCGAGGAGACCTTCGGTCCGGTCGCGCCGCTGTTCCGCTTCCATACCGAGGCGGAAGCGATCCGGCTGGCGAACGACACCGAATTCGGCCTCGCGTCCTATTTCTACGCCCGCGACGTGGGCCGCATCTTCCGCGTCGCCGAGGCCCTGGAATACGGCATCGTCGGCATCAACGAAGGCATCATCTCCACCGCCGAGGCGCCGTTCGGCGGCATGAAATCCTCCGGCCTCGGCCGCGAGGGATCGAAATACGGCATCGAGGAGTATCTGGAGGTGAAATACCTGGCCCTCGGCGGCATCGGCGACTGAGCCGATGACCCTTCCCGCCGCCAACCTGCTGGGGCAGGCCACCTCGCCCTACCTGCTCCAGCACGCCGCCAACCCGGTGCATTGGCGGCAATGGGGGGCCGCGGCGCTGGCCGAGGCGCGGGCGGCCAACCGGCCGATCCTGCTGTCGATCGGCTACGCCGCCTGCCACTGGTGCCATGTGATGGCCCATGAATCCTTCGAGGACCCGGCCACCGCGGCGGCAATGAATGCCGGCTTCGTCAACATCAAGCTCGACCGGGAGGAACGCCCGGACATCGACCAGCTCTACATGGCAGCACTTCACGCGATGGGCGAACAGGGCGGCTGGCCGCTCACGATGTTCCTGGCCCCGGACGGCACGCCCTTCTGGGGCGGCACCTATTTCCCGCCCGAGCCGCGCTGGGGGAAACCCTCGTTCCGCCAGGTGCTGGCAGGCGTGGCGGCGGCCTGGGCCGAGGGCGACCGCATGATCGCCCACAACACCGCGGCGCTGAGCCGGGCGCTCGCGCGCATGAACGCCATCCCCGAACCCGGCGCATTGCCGGACCCGGCGGCGCTGGACGCCGCCGCCGCCGCCCTGCTGCGGCTGGTGGACCCGGCGCGGGGCGGGCTACGCGGGGCACCGAAATTCCCCAACCCGCCGATCTTCCGCTTCCTCTGGCAGGCGGGCGGCGGCGCCGGGCGGGACGCGGTGCATCACCTGCTGCGGGCGATGTCGCAAGGCGGCATCTACGACCATCTGGGCGGCGGCTACGCCCGCTACAGCACCGATGCCGAGTGGCTGGTGCCGCATTTCGAGAAGATGCTCTACGACAACGCGCAGATCCTGGAATTGCTCGCGCTGGCGCAGGCCGACCGGCCGGACCCGCTCTACGCCGAGCGTGCCCGCGAAACCGTGGGCTGGCTGTGCCGCGACATGGACGCGGGCGGCGCCTTCGCCGCCTCGGAAGACGCCGATTCCGAAGGCGAGGAAGGCCGCTTCTACGTCTGGACCGACGCCGAAATCACCGCCGTCCTCGGCGCCGACGCCCCCGCTTTCGCCCGCGCCTATGACGTGACGCCGGCGGGCAATTGGGAAGGCCGCTGCATCCTGCGCCGCGTCACGCCCCAAGGCGCGCCGGCGGAGGAAGCCGCGCTCGCCACCGCCCGCGCCCGGCTATTCGCCGCCCGCGCCGCCCGCGTGCGGCCCGGGCGTGACGACAAGGTGCTGGCCGACTGGAACGGGCTCGCCATCGCGGCACTTGCGCGCGCGGCCGCGGTGTTCGCCGAACCCGCCTGGCTGACCCGGGCCGAGGCCGCGTTCGCGCGGGTGCTGGCGCTGCTCGGCACCGCGGACGGGCGGCTGGCACATGCCGCGCGCGCCGGGCGGGTGGGTGCGGCGGGGCTGCTCGACGATCAGGCGGCAATGGCGCGCGCGGCGCTCGCGCTGTTCGAGGCGACCGGCGCGCCACCCTATCTCGCCCGCGCCGCCGCGCTGGCCGAGGCGGCGGCACAATGGTTCGGCGACGAATCGGGCGGGGTCTATCTGACCGCTGCCGACGCCACCGACGTGCCGCTGGCACGCCCGCGCGGGGCGGGCGACAACGCCACCCCCTCCGGCGCGGGGCTGCTGGCCGAGGTGCTGGCCCGCCTCCACCACCTGACCGGCGCGCCCGCTTGGCGGGCGCGGGCCGAGGCGCTGCTGCGCGCCTTCCGCCCCACTGCCGATCAGGATGCGGGGATGCCGACGCTGCTCGCCGCGGCGGCGCTGCTGGAACACGGGCGGAGCGTGGTGGTGACCGGTCCGGCCGAGCATCCGCTGACCCGGGCGCTGCTCGCCGCCGCCCTCGCCGGCGCGGATGCGGCCAGCGTGGTACTGCGCGCGCCCGACCCGGCGGCGCTGCCGGCGGGCCACCCGGCCGCCGGCAAGCCCGCCCACCCCGCCGCCTATGTCTGCCGGGGCGGGGTATGCGGGCTGCCGGTGACGGACCCGGCGGCGCTGGGCTGAGAGACCATCCGGCCGCATGGCCGGATGGTCTGCGCGCCGGGTTGGCGGGCGGCGGCGCGCGAAATAAGACTCAGACCGGCCAGATTGCCTTGGCCTGCGCGGCCGACGCCGGGAAGATCGTCACCGGCTTGCCGCTCTGCCATTGGATGATCACCAGCGCCGCACCCACCCGACGGCCGATGCTGGTGAATTGCAGATGATGACCGGGGAAATAGATCGCCGGCCCATCGGTGATGTTCATGGTGCGGATCGCATCGGCGACATTCAAGCGGTTGGCGACCTTGGCCTTGTTCAGCGCCCAGGCCAGGATCTGCACATGGGCATACGCGAAAATCTCGTTCTGCCCCATCCACGGATTGCCGCTTCGCTTGATGTAGCGGGCCACCAGCGGCGCCAGCGCCTTGCTCGGCCAGTTGGCCATTCCGACCATGATATCCTGCAGGATCCCGGCCCCGGTGGTTTTCAGCAGTTCCGGCACCGCCCAGTGCCCGCCATTGCCGATCAGCGGCATCTTGCTGGCCGGGATTCCATACTCGCTGAAGGTGTCAGCGAGCATCTTGTCGTCGCCGTCATTGGTTGACAGCACCAGCACGAAATCGGGGTTCGCCGCGCGTATCGGCTGCACCAGCGTGGTCGCGTCCGCGAGCGGGGGGGTATAGATCTCGTCCACCACCGCGGTCAGCTTCTCCTGCTTCAGGATGTGGGCCTTGATCGGCTTGAGGAAGCTCACCGATGCCGCGGTATTGTCGCCGACGATCGCGACCTTGGTCGGGCGCTTGTGGGTCGCGCCTTGGGCGAGCTTCATCACGAAGGGCACCGTCTGCTCGGCCTGGGTCTTGGCGGTGGCCGAGGTCTGGAACACGTAATGAAAGCCGCGATCGGTGATCGCATCGGCATAGGACAGGGTCAGCCACGGCAGCTTGGCCCGCTCGGTCACTTCGGTCGCCGCCAGGGTGAAAGTGGACAGCCAGCACCCCATGCCGCCGACCAGATGCGGATGCTGCGCGATCATGCGCTGGGCCGCGTCCTTGGCGGTTTCCACCGTCGCGCCGGTGTCGAAGATCAGCAGCTTCAGCTTCGCCCCGCCCAGCGACTTGATGCCGCCGGCCTTGTTCACGTCATCGACCGCCATCTCGGCGCCGGCGCGTTCCAGGATGCCCTGCTCGGCCCAGGGGCCGGACAGCGGCACCAGCAGCGCGATCTCCACCTCCTTCGGTGCCGCCGCCGCCCGGGCGGTTCCCGCCAGCGCCGCCGCCCCGGTCATCGCCAGCGCGCCGCGCCGGCCGATCTTCGTGTTCATGGTCCGATCCTCCATTGTTTTCATTCTCAGGATTCCCCCAGGCCGAGATAAGAGCGCCGGACGCGGTCGTCGGCAAGCAGGGTCTGGTACGGCCCATCCAGCACCACCCGCCCGGTCTCCAGCACATAGCCGTGGTCCGACAGTTCCAGCGCTTCGGCCACCCGCTGCTCCACCAGCAGGATCGCCAGCCCGTCCTCCTTGTGGACCTGGGCGATGGCGGCGAAGATCGTTTCGGTCACGGCCGGCGCCAGGCCCATCGACGGCTCATCCAGCATCAGCAGCCGCGGCGCCGCGGCGAGCCCGCGCCCGATCGCCAGCATCTGCTGCTCGCCGCCCGAAAGCGTTCCGGCCAGCTGCCCGGCGCGCTCGGCCAGGATGGGAAACAGCGCGTGGACGCGCTCCAGCGTGCGCGCGAAGGCGGCGCGGCCGGCGCCAGGATAGGCGCCCAGCTCGAGATTCTCGCGCACGGTCAGGGTGCGGAACACCTGCCGCCCCTCCGGCACATGGGCGATGCCGAGATGCGCCCGCGCCGCGGCCGGGCGGGTCAGCAGCGGCGCGCCATCCCAGGCGATGGTCCCGCCGGCCGCGGCCACCACCCCGGAGATCGCCTTGAACAAGGTGGTCTTGCCGGCCCCGTTCGGCCCCACCACGGTCACGAACTGGCCCGCCGCCACCGCGAGCGAGACCCCCTGCAACGCGCGCAGCCCACCGTAGAGGACGGAAAGATCGCGGATCTCAAGCATTCTGCCGGGCCAGGAACTTGCTGCCGAGATAGGCCTCGATCACCGCCGGGTTCTCCATCACCGCACGCGGCGGCCCCTCGGCCAGCACCCTTCCGTGGTCCAGCACCAGGAAGCGGTCGGCCAGGCGCAGCATGGCGTGCATGGTGTGTTCGATGATGACGATGCTCATCCCGCCGTCGCGCAGCCGGCGCAGCACCGCCAGCAGCTCGTCGCATTCCTCCCGCCCCAACCCGGCCAGCGTCTCGTCCAGCAGCAGCAGCCGGGGCGCACCCGCCAGCGCCCGGGCCAGCTCCATCAGCCGCAGGTCCTTGTTGGTCAGTCCGCCGGCGGGACGGGCGGCGCGGTCGGCCAGCCCCACCGCTTCCAGCGCGGCCTCGGCGGCGCCGGCGGCGTTGGTGTCCGAAAGCCCCGCGCCGTAGCCGGCGACGATGACGTTTTCCAGCAGCGACAGGCGCGGGAAGCTGCGTACCACCTGGAACGTGCGTCCCACGCCCAGCCGGGCAACGCGGTGTACCTTCTGCCCGCGCAATTCCACCTCGCCCAGCCGCGCCGAGCCGGTATCGGCGGCGATCACCCCGCACAGCAGGTTGAACAGGGTGGTCTTGCCGGCGCCGTTGGGGCCGATGATGCCCAGGATCTCGCCCGCCTGAAGTTGAAAGGAAACCTCCTGCACCGCGCGCAGCCCGCCGAAGGTCTTGGAGATGTCGCGCACGTCGAGCAGGACCTGCCCGCGTGGCGGCATCGCCGCCGGGGCCGGGCGCGGCGCCGGCGCCGGGGGCGGCGGGGCAGGGCGGAAGAAGCGATCGCGGAAGGTCCAGAACAACCCCTCCGGTGCGGCCAGCATGATGCCGATGATGGCGATGCCATAGACCACGCCCTGGATGCCCGGGATGATGCTGCCCAGCTTCGCGTTCAGCGTCTCGGCCAGCGGGATCAGCACCGCCGCCCCGATCACCGGCCCCCACACCGTGCCGACGCCGCCGAACAGCGTGAGCACCAACGCCTGCGCCGAGACGACGACGTTGAACACCGCATCCGGCGTCACCACCAGCAGCACGCAGGCATAGAGCCCGCCCGCGGCGGCCGCGATGGCGCCGCTGGCCACCAGCCCGCGCATCTTCCACCGCCAGGTGTCGAGCCCGGCCGCCTCGGCGGCGAGCTCGTTCTGGCGGACCGCCAGCAGCGCCAGGCCGAAGCGCGAGTTTTCCACCAGCAGCCCCGCGATCATCGCCAGCACGAACAGCCCCAGCGCCACCAGCGTCATCGTCAGCGGGGCCGCGAATTGCAGATAGAGCGCGGGGTGCTCGCGATGCATCGGCAGCGGCACTTCCTGAAACCCGAGATATTCCAGCACGTAGAGAATCGCCAGCGGATAGGCGAGCATCGAGAGCGCGAAATAATGCCCGCGCAGCCGGAAGGTGGGCAGCCCGATCAGCAGCGCCGCCCCCGCGCCCGCCGCCATGCCGAGCGGAATCCCCAGCCACGGCGTGAGATGCCAATAGACCAGCGCCAGCGTGACGACGTACGCGCCGATGCCGAAGAACGCCGCATGGCCGAACGACACCAGCCCGCTCATGCCCGAGAACAGGTTCCACCCCAGTCCCAGCACCGCCCAGACCGGCACCAGGGTCAGGATCAGCTGGTAGTAGCTGTTGTGAACCAGCGCCGCGCCGAGCGCATACAGCGCCACCAGCACGGCGGCCACCGCCGCATCGCGCCGCAGCCGCCGGGCGCCGCCGATCCTCATGCGCGCTCCGCCGACCGGCCGAACAGGCCTTCCGGCCGCAAGCCGACGATCAGCAGAAACACCACGAAGATCGCCGCGTTCTGCAGCTGCGGCGGCAGGATCAGCGCCGAGACCTGCTGCACGAAGCCCACCGTGAGCCCGCCCCAGAATGCGCCCAGGATGCTGCCCATGCCGCCCAGCACCACCCCGGAATACATGATGATGACGTAATCGAGCCCGACGAACGGGGTGAAGGTGAGGTAAGTGGCCATCAGCCCGCCGGCGATGGCGGTGATGGCCGCGCCGAGGCCGAAGGCGATCCGGTATGCCCGATCGACATCGATCCCCATATACGTCGCCGCCACCGGGTTATCGGCCGCCGCGCGCAGCGCCTTGCCCAGCGTGGTGCGCTCCATCACCAGCCACAGCACCACCGCCACCACGATCGCCACCCCGCAGGCGTAAACGCGGGCCTGGTTGAGGAACAGCAGCGCATTGCCCGGAAACGGCCCCAGGATGAAGGCGCGGGCGGACAGCGGCGTCAGCACGCTTTTGGGCGTGGAGCCGAACAGGATCAGCCCGCCGTTCTGCAGGATCAGCGAGATCCCCAGGGTCACGATCAGCTGCCCGTAGCCGCCCTGGTCCAGCCGGGCGGCGGTGGACAGGCCCGAGACATGCGAGATCAGGAACCGGTGCAGCAGCGCGCCGCCGGCGAACAGCACCGGACCGGCCAGGATGGCGGCCACGAAGGGACCCACCAGCGGGCCGAAGATGCCGAGCGCGGCGAACCCCGCCACCAGATAGACGCTGATATACATGCCCAGCATCAGGAACTCGCCCTGGGCGAAATTGACCACTTTCATGATGCCGAAGATCAGGCCGAGGCCGATGCACATCAGCCCGTAGAGGCAGCCGATGATGAGGCCGGCCGCGACGGCATTCAGGATGTTCTCGAACAACCCGCTCCCCCTTTGGCGCCGGTTGTCCGGGCCGTTATGTCAGCAACGTCCAGCCGCGCGCCAGCCGCCCCAGATGCCGCTCCGGCTCCCCGGTCCACAGCACCGCGCCATCCTGCGCCACTCCCGCCGCCGACGCCACCCCTTGCGCCTCGAGCCCGTCGGCGGCGCGGGCGCGGTAGGTGGTGTGGTGATGGCCATGGACGATCAGCCGCGCGCCCATCGCGCGCGCCAGCGCCTCCAGCGGCGCCTTGCCGGCGGGATGCGCGGACGGCGCCTCATGGGTCACCAGAATATCCGCCCGCTGGTCGGCAAGACGCGCCACATCCTCGGGCCAGATCGCCAGCCCGCCGAGCGAGGCGGCGAGTGCCGCGCGATGATCCTCCGGCCAGTGCGCGCCGAGGCCGCGCAGGTCCGCCGCCAGCGCGGCGCGGCCATGAAGGCGCGGCGGCTCGGGCGGGTCCCAGATGCGGGGACGGAACGTTCCGCCCAGCCCGGCGATGCGCAGCCCGCCGATCTCCGCGACGCGCCCGTGCAAGGCGCCGGCGGCGGTCGCGGGGTTGCGCGCGGGATCGGTCAGGTTGGCCCACATCTCCGGCCCGCCATCGGCGTCGTGGTTGCCGAAGATCCAGTGCAGGACGAGGCCGGCCGCGCGCAGCGGCGCCGTCAGCGCATCCAGCGGGCGATCGCACTGCATGTCCCCCAGCAGCACCGCCGCTTCGGGCAGGGCCGGCAGTGCCGCGAGCCCGGCGGCCACCAGATCCCAGCGCTGATGCACATCGCCGATGAAGACGACGCTCACGCCCGTCCCGACCCCACTTGACGCGCTCCCGACCCGCTACCTACCGTCGGGTAACAGAGGCCGCCCCCGGCGGCAACTCCGAGGAACCGCGCGGCGTGGATCAGATCATCGAGAGCGAAACAATTCTGCACCGCCTGGCGCGCGAGGCGCGGCGGCGCGAAAGCCCCTGCGGCGCCGGCCGCATGGTCTGGCACGAATGGGGCGAAGGACCGCCGCTGGTGCTGCTGCACGGCGGCAGCGGCTCGTGGCGGCATTGGGTCCGCAACATTCCGCATTTTGCCCGTTCGCGCCGGGTGATCGCGGCCGACCTGCCCGGCCTCGGCGAATCGGACCTGCCCCCCGGGCCGGAGACCCCGCCGGCGATGGCGGCGATCCTGGCCGCCGGCCTCGCCGGGCTGGACCGCTACGACCTCTGCGGCTTCTCCTTCGGCGGCGTGATGGCCGGCTGCCTCGCCGCGCGCGAAGGGGCGCGGGTGCGCAGCCTGACCATCGTCGGCTCGAACGGGCTCGGCCTGCCGCGCGGGACCACCAAGCTGGTGAAAGTGCGCCACCTGGAGGGCCCCGCCCGCGCCGCGGCGCATCGTGCCAACCTGGCGGCGCTGATGATCGCCGATCCGGCGCGGATCGACGACCTGGCGCTGACGATCCAGGATTGGAACACACGGCACTCGCGGCTGAAATCGCCGACGATCTCGCGCGGGACCTGGCTCGCCGACGCGCTGGCCGCGGTGCGGGCGCCGGTGGGCGGCATCTGGGGGGCGCTCGATGCCACCGCCCTGCCCGATATCGGCGCGCGCGAGGCGGCGATGCGCGCGCTGCACCCGGCGCTGCGCTTCACCGCCATCCCGGGCGCCGGTCACTGGGTGGCCTATGAGGCCGCCGGAGCCTTCAACGCGGCCCTGAGCGGGATGCTGGAGGCGGCATGAGCAAACCCGGACTGCTCGCCGGCGTGCGGGTGATCGAGGCGGCCGACCAGGACGGCGAATATTGCGGCCTGCTGCTGGCCGGCCTCGGCGCCGAGGTCATCAAGCTGGAACCACCCGGTGGCGCGCCCACCCGCGCCTTCCCGCCATTCCTGGACGACGTTCCGGGTCCCGATCGGTCGCTCTATTTCTGGGCCTATAACCGCGGCAAGCGCTCGGTCGTCACCGAGGATCCGGCTTCCCTGATCGCCTCGGCCGACGTGCTGCTGCTGGCCGGGGCGCCCGGACGCGGCTTCGACGCCGCCGCCCTGCGCGCCCGCCACCCGGGCCTGATCACCGCGCGCGCCACGCCGTTCGGCGATACCGGGCCATGGCGGGATTATCGCGGTTGCGACCTGATCCATCTGGCGCTCGGCGGCGAGATGATGAACTGCGGCTACGATCCCGACCCACGCCTTCGCTACGACACGCCGCCGATCGCCCCGCAGGCGTTCCACGCCGCGCATATCGCCGGCGAGCAGCTGGCGGTGGGCATCCTGGCCGCGCTGATCCACCGCGACGGGACCGGCGAGGGCCAGGACGTCGCCATCGCGCTGCATGAGGCCTGCGCCAAGAACACCGAGCTCGACGTGATGTTCTGGGTCATGCGCCGCGCGCCGCTCTGGCGCCTGACCTGCCGCCACGCGGTGGAAACCCCGAGCCACACCCCGTCCATCAGCCACACCAAGGACGGACGCTGGTGCATCCAGCACGGCATGGGCGCGCGCGACCTCGTCCACATGGTCCCGTTCCTGTCCCGCTACGGCATGGAAGCCGACCTGCAACCGCCGCCGCCGGAGACGGACCTCAAGGCCCGCAACGTCCCGGGCTCCGCCGGCGCCGACGAATCCCGGCTGCACATGCTGGACGTGATCGCCCGGTTCGTGCGCGCCTTCACCTATGCCGACCTGCCCTGGCAGGAGGCGCAGGACGCCGGACTGCTATGGGCGCCGCTGCGCAAGCCGCACGAGAACGCCGCCGATCCGCACTGGCAGGCGCGCGGCAGCTACGCCGAGCTGACGCATCCCGAACACGGCCGCGGCTTCACCTACCCGGTCAGCAAATGGATCGCGACGGAAACGGACTGGCAACCCGGCCGGCGCGCGCCGCTGCTGGGCGAGGACACCGCCGCGATCGCGCCCCGCCCGCCGCGCGCGCCGGCGACCGCGCGCCACCCCGCGCCGGGGCGCTCCCGCCTGGGATCGCCGTTTCCCCTGCAAGGGGTGCGGATTTTCGATTTCTCCTGGTTCCTGGCTTCGGCCGGCGGCACCCGCTTCCTCGCCGCCCTGGGCGCCGAGGTCATCAAGGTGGAATGGAAGGACAACCCGGACACCAGGCTGGCCGCGATGGCCCCGGTGGGCGGGCGGGCGGCGCGCGAGGCCGCGAGCGGCGTGCTGCCGGGGGTCAAGGACCCCGACATGGGCGGGCAGTTCAACAACAAGAACCCCGGCAAGCGGGGGATTTCGCTCAACATCCGCGATCCGCGCGGGTTGGCCATCGCCAAGCGCCTGATCGCGCAATCCGATGTGGTGGCCGAGGGATTCTCGCCCGGGGTGCTGGACCGGCTCGGCCTGGGCTACGACGTGCTGCGGGAGCTGCGCCCCGACATCATCTATGTGCAGCAATCGGGCATGGGCGCGGCCGGCACCTACGGGCGGATGCGCACGGTGGGCCCGGTGGCGGCGGCCTTCGCCGGCCAGTCGGAGATGTCGGGCCTGCCGGAACCGGCGATGCCGGCGGGCTGGGGCTATTCGTTCCTGGACTGGATGGGCGCCTACAGCTTTGCCCTGGCGATCCTGGGCGCGCTGTATCATCGCGGGCGCACCGGGCAGGGCCAATGGATCGATGCCTCGCAATGCGAGGCCGGGCTGTTCCTGGGCGCGGTGCCGGTGCTGGATCATTCCGCCAACGGGCGGGCGTGGCGGCGGACCGGCAATCGCTCGCCATATATCCCGGCAGCCCCGCACGGGGCGTATCCCTGCCTCGGCGAGGATCGCTGGATCGCCATCGCCTGCTTCGACGACGCCGATTTCGCCGCGTTGGACCGGGTTGCCGGACGCGGCTGGGGCGCCGATCCGCGCTTCGCCACCCTGCTCGCGCGGCTCGCGCATCAGGACGCGCTGGATGCGGCGGTGGCGGACTGGACCGCTGGGCACGAGCGCTACGCGCTGATGGACCGCTTGCAGGCCGCTTGCGTCGCCGCCGGGGTCTGCCAGAACGCCGAGGACCGCTGCGAGCATGACCCGCAGCTGCGCGCGCTGTCGTGGCTGACCGAGGTGACCGGGACGAAGATCGGCACCTGGCCGGTCTATGAGGTGCCGGTGAAACTGTCGGCGACGCCCGCCCACGCCGGCGGACCGATCGACCGCGGTGCCCCCTGCTACGGGGAGGATACGGAATGGGCGCTGACGTCGCTGCTGGGCATGAGCGCGGCGGAGGTGGCGGGGCTGGCCGCGGATGGGGTGATCTGAACGGCCCGCCTACGCCGCCGGATGCCGCCCCTCGCCGAACGCGGCGTAGGCTTCCAGCGCGACGTCGGACTCGGCGGCCCCGATCACCACCACCCCCAGGCCGTTCAGCGCCACGAAGCTCGCCACCGTCGCCCGCGCCGCTCCGGACACGAAATGATAGGCCCGATGCAGCCCCGCGACCGTCTCCCTGATCGAAAGCGCCGAGCGCAGGCGCGGTTGGCGGCGTTCCAGCCGGTCCGCCAGGTCATCCGCCTCCGGCTCGCCGGCGATCATCGCCGAGGCATCGACGAACGCCATCACCCAAGGCCCGAAAGATCATCGAAGCATGCCTTGTCCGCCGCCAGCCCGGTGGGCGGCGGCAGCGGGTGCTCCCGGCGCCAGACGGCGATCCGCGCCAGCTCCGCAGTCATCGCCTGCCGCACCGCCTCCTGCTTGGACAGGCCGCGCTTGCGGGCCAGTTCGGCGACCAGCCCGGCGGATGGTATCGTCCTTGATGCAGAGCGGCA
>JAKBCO010000039.1 GCA_021807785.1 Pseudomonadota bacterium | reverse complement strand
GCGCCCAGGAAGATGTAGTTGCCCTGCTTGGCGTTCAGCATGAACGCGAAATCCTCCCCGCCCATGGTGGGGCGGTCGGATTCCCGCACCGCGCCATCCCCGGCCACGGCGCGGGCGGCGTCCATCGCGAGCCCGGTCGCCTCGGCGTCGTTCACCGTCGCCGGCACGATGCGGCGGAACGAAACCTCGGCCGAGGCGCCAAAGCTCGCGGCGATGCCGGTGGCCAGCCGGCGCACCCCGGCCTCGATCGCGTCCCCCACCTCGGGGCGGAACCAGCGCGCGGTGCCGCGCATGAACACGCTGTCGGGGATCACGTTGAATCCCTGCCCGCCGGTGATGTGGCCGATGGTGACCACGCCGCTCTCGGCCGGGTCCAGGGTGCGGGCGACGATGCTCTGAAGCGCGGTCACGATCTGGGCGGCCACCACCACCGGATCGATCCCGTGATCGGGATGCGCCCCATGCGCGCCGCGGCCGGTGACGGTGATGCCGATATCGGCCACCGCCGCCATCATCGCCCCGGCCCGGCAGGCGAACACGCCCTCCGGCAGGGTGGGCCAGTTGTGCATCCCGAAGACCATCCGCATCGGGCAGCGCTCGAACAGCCCCTCGCGCACCATGAGCTCGGCCCCGCCCACCCCCTCCTCGGCGGGCTGGAAGATCAGATAGACCGTGCCGTCGAAATTGCGGGTCTCCGCCAGGTAGCGCGCCGCCCCCAGCAGCATGGTGGTATGCCCGTCATGGCCGCAGGCATGCATCACCCCGGGCGTCACCGACGCCCATTCACGGCCGGAGGCTTCCTCGATCGGCAGCGCGTCCATATCGGCGCGCAGCCCGATCGCCGGTCCGCCGGGGCCGGAGTTCGGCCCGCGCCCGTGGATGACCCCCACCACGCCGGTGCGGGCCAGCCCGGTGATGATCTCGTCCACGCCGAATTCCGTCAGCAACCCCTGCACCACCGCCGAGGTGCGGGTCTCCCGCAGGCCGAGTTCCGGGTGGCGATGAAAATCGCGCCGCCATGCGGTCATGTCCGCGTGGAACGCGGCAATCCGGTTGAGGACGGGCATCGGCGCTCCTGCGCTTCTTCAGGTGTGGGCGAACAGGCTTGCGAGTCCCCGCGCCAGCGGCACCGGGTCCACCCCCAACATCGCACGCATCGGACCGATATCGAAAGCCTTGTCCTCGGACAATCGGCGGAGTTCGGCGCGGTGGATGGTGGGCAGGCCCGGTAACAACCGCGTGAGCGGGGCCAGCAGGCGCAGCGGCAGCGCGGGAACCGGAACGATCCGCGGGGGCGCGATGCCGGCGGCCTGCGCCACGGCGCGGACGAAATCGGCATAGGCGAGCGGCTCCGGCCCGGCGATGGTGATCGCCTGCGGGCCGGCCCAGTCGCGGGCCAGCGCGGCCAGGATGGCCCGCGTCACGTCGTCCTGGAAGATCGGCTGCGCGAGCGCCCGCCCGCCGCCGGGCAGCGGCACCAGCGGCGCGCGCCGGGGGGGCAGGCGACGCAGCAGGGCGGCCAGGCGCTGGACGTTGTCCTCCCCGGTGGCGCCATAGATCATGGTCGGGTGCAGCATCACCCCCGGCCGGCCGGAGGCGAGGAACGCGCGCTCCCCGGCGATCACGCCCTCCCCGTGCGCATCCGGCCAGCGAGTGAACTTGCGGGTGGAGCCGAGGAAGACGAACCGCGCCGCGGGCGGGGCGGCGGCCAGCACCGCGGGTGCGGTGCGCGCATGGGCACAGCTGACCACCGCAGTCGCGTCATGCAGCGAGGCTCGCAGCGCCTCGGCGTCGGCGAGTTCCGCGAGCCGCCCGTCGCCGGGCAGACCGGTGGCGCGCCAGCGCTCGGCCGAGCGGATCACCGGCACCACCGCGCTGCCAGCCGCCAGCAGGGCGCGCGTCAGCGCCTGGCCGGAGCGGCCGGAGGCGCCGATGACATGGACCTGGCGCGGCAGCGCGCCAGGGGGCAGGGCAGGCGGCGCCTCAGCGCAGGACGGCGAGATCGCAGCCTTCATCGGCCTGTAGCACCTGTTCGGCGACGATCCGGTCCCACCCGCGGGCCGGAATCGACGGCGGATGCCACGCGGCACGGCGGGCGGCAAGTGTGTTTTCGTCCACCAGCAGCTCCAGCCGACGGTCGCGCACGGAAAGCCGGATGCGGTCGCCGGTTTCCACCAGCGCCAGCGGTCCGCCAGCGGCGGCCTCGGGGGCGATGTGCAGCACGATGGTGCCGAAGGCGGTGCCGGACATCCGGCAATCGCTCATGCGCACCATGTCCTTGATGCCGGCCCGGGCAAGTTTTTTCGGGATCGGCAGATAGCCGGCCTCGGGCATCCCGGCCGGAGAGAGCGGGCCGGCATTCTTCAGCACCAGGATGTCCCGCTCGGTGACGTCCAGCGCCGGATCGTCGATACGGTTGGCCAGGTCCTCGAGCCCGTCGAACACCAGGGCGCGGGCCTCGGTCTCGAACAGCGCCGGCGTGGCGGCGCTGCGCTTGAGGATCGCCCCGCGCGGGGCCAGCGAGCCGAACAGCGCGACGAGCCCGCCCACCGGGGAGACCGGCTCGCCGCGCGCGCGGATGTAGCGGCGATCGACGAAGGCCGGTTCGCGCAGCCGGTCGCCGAGGCGCGTGCCGGTGACGTCGATCGGGTCCAGGTGCAGCAGGTCGCGCAATTCCCACAGCAGCGCGGGAACCCCGCCGGCGGCGTGGAAATCCTCCATGTAGCCCTCCCCGGTGGGTTTCAGATCGACCAGCACCGGGGTGGTGTCGGAGAGTTCGTTGAGGCGCTTGAGGTCGATGCGGATGCCGCGGCGGCCGGCGATGGCGGTGAGGTGGATCAGCGCGTTGGTGGAGCCGCCGAGGGCGAGCAGCACCCGGAGCGCGTTCTCCACCGCGTGCTCGGTGATGATCCGCGAAGGGCGGATCGGGTTGGCGGCGAAGGCGGCGGCGCGGGCGCCAGCGTCCTCGGCCGCGCGCAGCCGTTCGGCGAGCACGGCGGGGATGGCGGCGGTGTTGGGCGGCATCATGCCCAGGGTCTCGGCGATGCAGGCCATGGTGGAGGCGGTGCCCATGACGCCGCAGGTGCCGGCTGTGGTGGCCAGCCGCTCCTCGATGCCGGCGATTTTTTCGTCACTGACGGTGCCGGCGCGATAGGCGGCCCAGTAGCGGCGGCAATCGGTGCAGGCGGACAGGCGCTCGCCCTGGAACGGGGTGGCGAGCATCGGGCCGGTAACCAGCAGGATCGCCGGGACGTCGGCGGAGGCGGCGGCCATGAGCTGCGCCGGCACGGTCTTGTCGCAGCCGCCGATCAGCACCGCCGCATCCATCGGCTGGGCGCTGAGCATCGCTTCCGTGTCCAGCGCGGCGAGGTTGCGGTAGTGCATCGAGGTGGGAAACAGCGAGGGCTCGCACAGCGAAACGGTGGGGAACGCGAGCGGCAGCGCGCCGTTGGCCAGGACGCCGCGCTTGGTGGCTTCCACCAGGTCCGGCAGGGTGCGGTGGCAGTTGTTGTAGTCCGAGCCGGTATCGACGATCCCGACCACCGGGCGGTCCAGCATCGCCTGCGAGTAGCCCATGGATTTGGCGAACGAGCGGCGGAGGTAGAGGGCGAAGTCGCGGTCGCCGTAGTTGGCGGTGTTGCGGGCGAGGCCCCAGGGGGAGGAGCCCTTGGGGGTGAGGTCCTTGGGGGCGGGGGGTGCGCTGTCCATGGCGGCGATGGTAGGGCGGGGACGAGGGGAGGGCAATTTGCGCCCGTTGCGCCCGATCCTGTCGGATCGATGCCGGTCCCCGTGCTCACTCGGGGTCTGGTCGGTGATCCGACCGGGGGATCCGTTGCGCCACCCCCGCGCCACCGAGCGCGAACGCCAGCCCCAGCAAGAGCGTGCCCGGCAGGGACCACCCGATCGTCATGCCGGCCAGCGCGGCGCCCAGCGGCAAGCCGGCCAGATTGAGGCTCATGGACACGGCGATCACGCGGGCGAACAGTTCGGGCGGCGTACGACGCTGGCGCAAGGTCAGCAGGCCGACATCGACCGGTCCCGAGGCGATGCCGAACAGCAGCAGACCGAATGCCCCGGCGATCACCCCCGGCCGGATCGCCATGATCCCGAACGTCAGCGCCGCGGCGGCCATGCCGGTTCGCAGAATTTCACGCTCCCGCCCCATCACCCGCAGCTGCCCCGCCAGCAGGGCGGCGCCGCCCCCGGCCAGCCCGACGATGCTCCAGCCGACGCCGGCGGCGATATCGGCCGTGCCCGCGGCAAAGCCGCGATCCGACATCACCGGGACCGCGACCACCAGGATGCCCCAGCTCACCTGGTACAACGCATAGGACATCGCCAGCGCGCGCAATGTCGGCAGCCGCGCGATCGCCGCGATCCCGTCCCATGCCGCCCGCGCCAGGGACGGCCGCCGGGTCGCGGCCTGGGGCAGGCGCGGCAGGCGGGCGATCGGGAGCAGCGCGGCGGCGTAGCATATCGCAACGAATGCCAGCGCCGCGTCCGCTCCGAGCAGACCGGTCATCAGGCCCGCCAGCGCCGGCCCGATCACGTCGATGATGGCGGTCGTGACGCTGTCCAGCGCGTTGGCGCGATCCCAGGCCGCCGGCGGTGCCAGCCCCGGCAGCAGCGTCCGCACGGCGGGCCAACCGAGCGAAGCGGCAAGCGAGATCAGCGCGACCAGCGACAGGATGGTGCCGACCCCGGCGGCGGGGGCGCGGCTGACGAAGGCGAGCGTGCCAACCAGGATCGCGGTTGCGGCGGAGTCGAGCCGAAACGCGGCCACCGAACCGATGCGCCCGAGCAGTGCCCCCGCCAGCGGGCTGACCACCAGGCCGGGCACCAGGCTGGCGAAAGCGACCCATCCGGCGATCGGGGCGGAATGAAACCGGGACAACGCGAACAATACGCTGACCAGGCCGAACATCCGTCCGCCCAGCCGGGAGAGGCTTGCCGCGACAAGCAGCGGGGCAAGTCCCGGAACCGAGAGCAGGTCACGATACGAGAGGGTTGCGCGGTCAGCGCGGGACCCGCCAGTCCCGGATCCGCCAGTCCCGGCCGCGCCGGGTTGGTCCGCCGTCACGGTTGCCGCCGTTCCGCCATCGCTCGGCGTGCGTCGCAAGGATCGTCGGACCGGCAGTCATGCCCGTTCGGGAGCGGATCGCTTCTCACGGCGAGACAGTCGAGCGAGACGGCAGCCCATGCAATGCGCCCGGATGCCGGGCGGCCGCGCTCGCCTCACCCCGCCACCCGCACCCGCACCGGAATCACCCATGGCTCCGGCCCGCCCATCCGCACCGCGAACCGGTCCTGCCCGGAAAATCCCGGCGCTGGCCGATAGGCGATCCGCATCGCCCCATCCAGATTGCCCAGCACCACCCGCCCATGCGCCGGTGCCCGCGCGAGATGCAGGGGCGCGATCACCGGGATCTGCCCGCGCACGGCGAAGTGGAAGCGGATGGCGCACCAGCGGCCGTCATTGTCCATCGCAATCCGCCCATGCGGGGGCATCACGATCTCGAAGGTCATGCCGCGCCCGCCGGGGAACCGCCCGAAGGTGGGCAGGCTGGCGTGGCAGACCTGCGCCGGGGGCAGCGCGGCCAGCCGGGCGGCGTTCTGCGGTGGCGCGGCAGCACAGCCGCTCAGGGCCAGAGCCAGCCCCGCGATCAGGGCGAAACGCGCGCGTGGCATCGCAGTCTCCCTCGCACTTACGAGGGGCATATGGGACGCCGCGCCGCCCCGACAATGCCCGCCCCTTTCGCCCCGCCCCGCGCCGCCGGTAGCATCGGCGCCGGACACACGGGGGAACCGCGATGAAATTCGGCCTGCGCTACTGCAACACCGGCCGCTACACCGACCCCGCCGAGGCGGTCGCGCTGCTGCGCGCGGCCGAGGCGGCCGGCTTCGAGTCCGCCTGGACAGTGGAACACGTGGTGGTGCCGCGCGACTACCGCTCGGCCTATCCCTATTCGCCCACCGGGCGGATGCCGGGGCGGGAGCCGGCGTTTTCGATCCCCGATCCGCTGATCTGGATGGCTTATGTCGCCGCCGCCACCAGCCGTATCCGGCTCGCCACCGGCATCCTGATCCTGCCGGAACACAATCCGGTGCTCTGCGCCAAGCAGGTGGCGACGCTGGATCATCTCTCCGGCGGGCGGGTGATCCTGGGCATCGGCGTCGGCTGGCTGCGCGAGGAGTTCGACGCGCTGGGCGTGCCGTTCGCCCGCCGCGGCGCGCGGACCGAGGAATATATCGGCGCCATGCGTGCGCTGTGGGAGCAGGAGACCCCGAGCTATCGCGGCGAATTCGTATCCTTCGAGGCTGCCTATATGCGCCCCAAGCCGGTGCGCGGCAGCGTGCCGATCGTGATCGGCGGGCATTCGCCGGCGGCGGCGCGGCGCGCGGGACGGCTGGCGGATGGGTTCTTCCCCGCCCGCGGCTGCCCGCCCGAGCTGATGGACGCCCTGCGCGAAGGTGCCGCCGAGGCCGGGCGCGATCCCGCCGCGATCGAGATCACGGTGAGCGCGCCCGAGGACCTGGACCAGCTCCCTCGGCTGGCCGAGGCGGGCGTCAGCCGGGTGCTGGTGCCGGTGATGGCCAATACCGGGGTCACCCGCCCGATCGCCGGCCCCGAGGACCTCGGCGCCTGGGCCGAGGTGATCGCCCGTTACGCCTGAGCGGGCGGGGCGGAGGCTGCGCCGGTGAAGCCGCGGCTCCGCCCGCCAGCCCGCGCCGCGTCAGGCCGTCAGGTTCACCCCGCCCGGCTTGGGGGAAGCCGCCGCCTGGGCGGCGGGTTCCACCCCGTGATCCCCATCGCCATCCGCCTTGCCGGATTTCGGCTTGGCGGTGGCGCCGGGGTGGAGCAGCGGGGCCGCGGACACGGCGCTGATCGAACTCATGCGGACAATCCCATGCTGGGCGGCGTCCTGCCGCGGCGGGCCCGGCCGGATCGGCCGTCGGCTTGGGGCATTCTGGCGCGGAAGAGTTACCGTTTCGCTAACCGCTTGCGGGCGGATCGGCCTCCGCCGCCTCCACCCCGCGCAGCGCCGCCGGCGCGGTCTGCAGGAAGCGGGCGAATTCATAGACGGTGGTGTCCTGCTGCTCCCAGCAATAATAGCCCCCGCAATCGCGCGGCCGCGCCGGATAGACGCTGCACATCCGGTCCTCGCCCAGGAACTGGCAGGTCTCGTAGCCGGCCTTGATCCGCGGGCGGCCCTTGCGCGGGCGCGCGACGATATGCGCCCGCTCGAACGCCGGCACGCTGAGGCCCAGGAACTTCGCCAGCCGGCGGATGTCGGCGCGCGAGACCTCGACATACCCGGCCTGCCGGCAGCACAGGCTCGGGCAGCGCAGGCAATCCAGCTTGGCATCGGTCATGCGGCAAATCTGCCACGCCGCGCGCGTTCCCGACAGACCCGCCCGGCGCGCCGCGCACGGCCGGGTTCCGGATTTGCCTTTCCTTCGCCACGATGCGCGCGGGTAATAAGTGCCGTCACCGCTCCGCCGATCCGATATGATGATGCGCAAGGCTCCGGCCTTCCCCGCCACCCCGAATTCCGCCTCGCTCGCGCTCGACGCGCCGCTCGGGCTGTCGCGGCTGGCGCGCCAGCGGGCGATGTTCGCGGTGCTGTGCTTCGTCTGGGGCACCACGTGGCTGGCGATGAAGATCGGCATCACCACCGTGCCGCCCGGTCTGTTCGCCGGCACCCGCTGGGTGGTGGCGGGGCTGGCGCTGCTGGCCTGGCGGCGCGCCCAGGGCCATCACATCGGCATCCCGCGCCGGCTGATCCCGCGCCTGCTGGCGGCCTCGGTGCTGCTGATCTCCTGCAACCAGGTGATCCAGCTCTATGGGCTGCGCTACGTGCCGGCGGGGCTCGCCACCGTCATTTCCTCGGCGCTGACCCCGATCTCCCTGCTCGGCTTCGGGGTGATGGCGGGGCAGGAACGTTTCACCGCCCGCCAGGGTTGGGCGCTGGCGCTGGGGGTGGCCGGCATCCTGGTGCTGTTCGGCCCCAAGGCGTTGGCCGGTCGGCTGGGCTGGCCGGAGGTCGCGGGCGCCGGCGGGGTCATCATCGGCACGCTCTGCTACTCGGCGGGATCGATCCTGGCGCGGCCGATGATGCGCACCATCCCGGCCGCCGACGTGGCGGCGCTGACCAACCTGCTGGGCGGCGGGCTGCTGCTGGCGGGTTCGCTGGCGTTCGAGCCGGGGTCGTGGACGGCCGCCACGGGGCTGGCCTGGGGCTGGCCGGCGTTCGGGGCGTGGCTCTATCTGCTGCTGCCCGGCTCGCTGGGGGCGACCATGATCTACTGGCTGCTGGTGCGGGACTGGGGCGCGAGCCGGACCGGCACCTATGCCTTCGTCTCCCCGGTGGTGGGGGTGCTGGCGGCGATGGTGATGTTCGGGGAGCATGTGGGGCTGGCCGATATCGCCGGCATGGCGCTGATGCTGGGCGCGGCGGGGCTGGTGCTGCGGCGCTGAGCGCACCCTCGGCGCGCCCGGCCGCCTCTGCTACAGCCCGCCAATGGACGTCGCGCTCCCGCTGCCCGAACCCTCCACCCGCGCCCTGATCCTGCGGCTCTGGCGCGAGGAGATCCGCGCCCATCTGCCGCGGCTGCTGGTCATCCTGCTGCTGACCACCGTCATGGCCGCCGCCACCGCGCTCTACCCGGTGGTGATCGACCACGCCTTCACCATGTTCACCCGCAAGGACCCGCGCATCCTCTATCAGGTGCCGGCGCTGGTGGTGATCATCACCGGCATCAAGGCGTTGGCCCAGTACAGCCAGAACGTGGAAGTCCAGCGCAGCGTGCTGCGCATCATCCGCGGCTTGCAGCTGCGCATGTTCGCCCATCTCACCGCCGCCGACCTCGCGCGGGTGGAGCGCGAGGCGCCGGCCCAGCTCGCGGCGCGCTTCACCACCGATGCCACCGTCATCCGCGACGCCCTGACCCGCGCCGTCAACGGGCTGGCCGACATCCTGACGCTGGTCGGGCTGATCGGCTCGATGCTCTATCTGGATTGGGAACTCTGCCTGATCGGCGCGGTGCTCTATCCGCTGGCCGCGCTGCCGATCCAGCGCATCGGCCGGCGGGTCCGCCGCGCCTCCGGCGGGATGCAGGAACGCATGGGCGAAGCGGCGGCGATGCTGAACGAAAGCTTCGCCCAGGCCCGCACCGTGCGCGCCTATGGCCTCGAGGACGCCGAGACCGCGCGCGCCGATCGCGCCTTCATGGCGCTCTACCGGGCGCTGCTGCGCATGACCCGCTCGCGCGCCGCGGTCGATCCGGTGCTGGAGGTGCTGGGCGGGGCGACGGTCGCGCTGGTGATCGGCTTCGCCGGCTGGCGGGCGGCGGAAGGCGGACATTCGATCGGCAATTTCACCGGCTTCGTGGCCGCGCTGCTGATCGCCTCGCGCCCGCTGCGGGCACTGGGCACCTTGAACGCGGCGGTGCAGGAGGGGGTGGCGGGGCTGATCCGGGTGTTCGCGGTGATCGACGAACCGCCCGGAATTGCCGACCGGGCGGGTGCCCGGCCGCTGCCCGAGGGGCGCGGCGAAGTGGTGTTCGAGGCGGTGCATTTCGCCTATGCCGACGGCCGCGCGGGGCTGGAAGGGCTCAGCTTCACCGCCGCCCCCGGCACCACCGTCGCCCTGGTCGGGCCGTCCGGGGCCGGCAAATCCACCGCGCTGGCGCTGATTCCCCGCCTGCACGAGGCCACCGCCGGGGTGGTGCGGATCGACGGGGCGGACGTGCGCGGCATCCGGCTGGCCAGCCTGCGCGGGGCCATCGCCTATGTAGGGCAGGACGCGCTGCTGTTCGACGATACCATCGGCGCCAATATCCGCATCGGCCGGCCGGGCGCGTCCGATGCTGACCTCCGTGCCGCCGCCGAGGCCGCCGCCGCTGGCTTCATCGCCGCCCTGCCGGAGGGATACGCCACCCGCGTGGGTCCCGGCGGGCAGCGTCTGTCGGGTGGGCAGCGCCAGCGGGTGGTGCTGGCGCGCGCCCTGCTGCGCAACCCGCGCATCCTGCTGCTGGACGAGGCGACCAGCGCGCTGGATGCCGAATCCGAGGCGGCGGTGCAGGCGGCGCTGGCGCGGCTGCGCCAGGGGCGGACCACCATCGTGGTGGCGCACCGGCTGTCCACGGTGCGCGACGCCGACCTGGTGGTGGCGATGGAGGCCGGGCGCGCGGTCGAGCGTGGCACCCATGCGGCGCTGCTGGCGGCGGGCGGGCTCTACGCGCGGCTGGTGCGGAGCCAGATGCTGGCGGCGTGAGGCCGAGCGCCTCGATGGCCGATGATCACGGCCGTCAGGGCGGTCGGGTCGAGCCGAAGCCGCGGTTCACCCGGCTTGGATCTGGGTGGGGCCGTAGCGGTTGGTTCCCTCGTCGCCGGGGATGAACAGCAGGGCGATCGCGAACAGCCCGCCGATGAACGGGATCAGGGTGATCAGCACCGCCCAGCCGGACCAGCCGAAATCCCGGCAGCGCTGCGACATCACCGCCCAGCCGGAGATGGCGAGCGGGATCATCACCAGCCAGGCCAGCACCAGGATCGCCCAGACATGGGTGGCCGCCGCGAGCAGCGCGGCGATGCCATAAACCACCACCGCCAGCGCCACCATGCCGATCATGTAGAGGATATAGGATTTCCGGTTGCGGCGGCCGGAGAAGGCGAAGATGTCCTCGAACGCGGGTTTCGACATGGAACACTCCGGAACGGGCAGGTTCGGGAGCGGCACGTACCGCTCCCGTCGGCCATGACAATCCGGTAAGATGTTGCCAAGTACGATAGCGCGGGTCAAGCCCGGACCGGGAGGGCCACGCTCAGGCGGCGTGCTCCAGGTCCGGCTTCTTCGCGGGCTCGCCCGTGGGGGCGGTGGCGTCCCGTGCCTCCAGGACCGGGGACGGCGGGGCGGCGGCGGTGGGCGCGGCCGGCGGCGCGGCAGCTTGCTTCGCCTTGCCGTCATCCTCGGCCATCACCGCCTTGAAGGATTTGATGCCCTTCGCCAGGTCGCCCATCAGGCTGCTGACCTTGCCGCCGCCGAACAGCAGCATGACCACCAGCAGCACCACGAGCCAGTGCCAGATGCTGAATTCACCCATCGCGCCTCTCCTTTCGCGCTTATCCCTGGCGGGGCGTGCCGGTCGGCTGCGGCGCTCCGGATGCGGACTGATTGACCCCGGGGCCGGCGATATTGCCCGCCGGCCGATCGGTATTCGCCGCCATCGAGGCATCCTCGCCGTCGGCCATGTTCTTCTTGAACGCCTTGATGCCCTTGGCAAAATCGCCCATCAGGTTGCTGACCTTGCCGCCGCCGAACAGCAGCATCACGACCAGCAGCACGACCAGCCAGTGCCAGATGCTCAAGCCACCCATGATTCAGTCTCCATCCCGAGGGCGCCGTCGCCCGTCGCGGCCCCGTGCGGGGGTTTCCACATGACCCGATCCGCCGCGACTTGCAAGCGTCGCGCGGAAAGATGGAAGAACAATCATCCGCGCGGCGGCGCCTGATCCAGCACCGCGCGCAGCTGCGCCCGCAGCGCATAGACCTGATCCAGCAGCGACAGTACCAACCCCATCGCCGGTTCCGGCACGTCCAGCCGACGGCGCAGGTCGCGCACCAGCCGGGCGCGGGCCAGGTCGATCTCCAGGAACTCGAACCCCGCAGTGCCCTCGTCGGCCCGCACCCAGCCGCGCGCGACCCAGCCGGTCAGCTCCTCGGCCGCCACGCCGTCCAGCAGCGCCAGCATCTCCGCCAGAGTCATCCTTCCGCCTCCGCCAGCATCCCCGCCCGCGGGTCCGCCGCCTGCTCGGGCGTCCAGTCGCGCAGGAACGCCGCCAGCGCCGGCTCCGTCCCGGGGGGGATCACCACGTCCAGATCGACGAACTGATGCCCGTGCCCGCCGACGCCCCGCCCGCGCAGCCGCAACCTCGTCCCCCGCCCGGAGCCGGGCGGGATGGTCAGCCGTACCGGCCCGCCGATGGTCGGCACTTCCACCGAGGCCCCGAGCACGGCCTCCTTCAAGGTCACCGGCAGGGTGATGACGATGTCGTGCCCCTCGCGGCGGAAGAACCGGTGCGGTGCCACCGCCACCTCGATCCGCGCGTCCCCGGCCGCGCCCTTGCCGGCGCCCGGCCCGCCCTGGCCGCGCAGGCGCAAGACATGGCCGTCCTCGGTGCCGGGGGGGATGCGCACGTCCAGGCTACGCCCGTCGGGCAGGGTGATGCGCCGCGTCACCCCGTTGACGGCATCGAGAAAGGAGATGGTGAGGGTGTAGTGCATGTCCTCCCCGCGCCGGTCGCGCCCGCGGGCGGCGCGGCCGAACGCTTGGGCGAGGACCGCTTCCAGCTCCTCGGGCGACATGCCCTCGGCCTGGTAGCGGCGCCCGCCTTGGGTTTCGGCATAGTCGCGGTAGAACGGCTGCTCCGGGGCGCGCGCGTTGCCCTCGGCGTCGATCTCCCCACGGTCGAAGCGGGCCCGCTTGTCCTTGTCCGACAGCAGGTCCCAGGCGGCGTTGATGCGCTTGAAGCGCTCCGCCGCGTCCGGCTTGCCGGGGTTGAGGTCGGGGTGGAACTGCTTGGCGAGCTTGCGATAGGCGGTGCGCAGCTCGGCCTCGGAGGCGGTGCGGGGGACACCCAGAAGCTGGTACGGGTCGTCGGCCATGCGTCAGGTTCCGGTCCAGACCGGGGTGCGGCGATGCAGGAAGGCGTCGATCCCTTCCTCGGCGTCGCGGGCCAGCATGTTGCGGGTCATGGTCTCGGCGGCGAAGCGATAGGCGGCGTCCAGCCCCTGCTCCGCCTGGGCGTAGAACGCCTCCTTGCCGATCGCCAGCGTCAGCGGGGATTTGGCGGCGATGCGCGCGGCCAGCGTGGTGACGGCGGCATCCAGCGCGTCGTCCGCCACCACCTGGTTGACCAGCCCGATCTCGCGCGCCCGCGCCGCGTCGATCAGTTCGCCGGTCAGCAGCATCTCCATCGCTGCCTTGCGCCCGACCGCGCGGCTCAGCGCCACCATCGGCGTCGAGCAGAACAGGCCGATATTCACCCCGGGCGTGGCGAAGCGGGCGGAGGTGGCGGCCACCGCGAGGTCGCAGGTGGCGACCAGCTGGCAGCCGGCGGCGGTGGCCACCCCATGCACCCGCGCGATCACCGGCTTGGGCAGGCGGATGATTCGCAGCATCAGCCGCGAGCAGAGGTCGAACACCTCCTGATAGGCGGCGCGATCAGGGCGGGCGCGCAGCTCGCGCAGGTCGTGCCCGGCGCAGAAGGCAGGGCCCGCCCCGGCCAGCACCACCACCGCGACCGACGCATCCTCGGCGATGCGCGCCAGCTCGGCGTCCAGCGCCGCCATCAGGCTGAGCGAGAGCGCATTGCGCGCCGCCGGGCGGTTGAGGGTGAGCCACGCGATGCCGTCGCGGTCGGCACGCAGCAGGTCGGTTTCGGGTTCGGGCTGGGCGTTCATGGCGGGGCCTCCGGTCACTGTCTATGATTGGCCGGCGGCGGGCGATTTCCAAGTCCGCGCGAGCAGGGAAAGGACGGCGCATGGACGAGGCGGGCACCCCGCGCGGGGAACTGACGTTGCGGATGGTGGCGATGCCGGCGGACGCCAACCCGGCCGGGGATATTTTCGGCGGCTGGATCATGTCGCTGATGGATCTGGCCGCCGGCACCGCGGCGGCCGACGTGGCGCATGGGCGGGTGGCGACGGCGGCGGTCTCGCGCCTCGAGTTCCTGCGCCCGGTCAAGATCGGCGACGTGGTGTGCTGCTACACCGCGGTGGAACGGATCGGGCGGAGTTCCATCACCCTGAACGTGGAGGCCTGGGCGCTGCGGCGCGGGCGGACAGAGCGGTTCCGGGTGACCGACGGGAGCTTCGTGCTGGTGGCGGTGGACGAGGCGGGCAAGCCGCGGCCGGTGGCGGAGGGGTAGCTCAGCCCTGCCCTTTCGGCAGCAGGTGAACCAGGCGCAATCCCTCGAAATGCCGGTCGCAGGTGAGCAGGTCCGCGCCGTGGGCCAGGGCCGTCGCATAGACGATGGCATCGGCGGTGGCCAGCTTGTGCGCCATGCCGAGATCAACCGCCGACAGCGCGGTCGGCGTATCGAGATCGGCCACGACGCAGGTTTCGGTGAAGGCGATCACCGGGTCGGCCGCGTCCTCGCCCAGCTCGCGCCGCAACCATCGGGCCAGTTCCAGCTGGACGATGGTGGGCACCAGCCACTGGCCGCGTTCGGGCAGCGCGCGCGCCACCCTGGCGCCGACCGGCGAGCCGATCAGCCATTCGATCCAGGCCGAGGTATCGACCAGCCGCATCAGACGCGGTCGGCGCGATCCCGATACCCTTCCGCCCGCGCGCCGCGCGCCAGCCCGGCCAGCGAGTCGGCGGTCGGCACCGGCACCAGCAGCACGCCGGTGCCCCGAGGGACGAATGCGAATTCCTGGCCGGCCTGCCAGCGATGCGCGGCGCGCACCGCCTTCGGGATGGAAATCTGGAACTTGGAGGAAAGCCGGGTGGTGTCCTGCGCGTGCATAGCCGCATCCTGATCGATCGCCTGAACGTAAGATAGCACGGCACAAGGCAAGACGGAAGACGGAAGCGCCCGCTACTCCGCCGCCAACGGCTCTGCCGCCTCCGCCGCCCGCAATGCCGCCGCCTTCGCCTCCACCAACTCGACGATGTGCTCGACCATATCGGCCGCCGCCACGGTGTGGTCGGTCTTGCCCGCCGCATAGATCATGTGCCGCCCGGCGCCGCCGCCGGTCACGCCGAGATCGGTCATCAGCGCCTCTCCCGGCCCGTTCACCACGCAGCCGATGATCGACAAGGTCAGCGGCGTCTCGATATGCGCCAGCCGGTCCTCCAAGGTCCGCACCGTCTCGATCACGTTGAACCCCTGCCGCGCGCAGGACGGGCAGGAAATCACCTTCACCCCGCGATGGCGGATGCCGAGTGATTTCAGCAGGTCCCAGCCGACCCGCACCTCTTCCTCCGGCTCGTCGGACAAGGAGACGCGCAGGGTATCGCCGATCCCGGCCCAGAGCAGCGCGCCGAGGCCGACCGCGGACTTCACCGTGCCCATGCGCCGCCCGCCGGCCTCGGTGATGCCGATATGCAGCGGATGGTCGCAGACCTCGGCCAGCTGCTGATAGGCCGCGACCGCGAGGAACACGTCGGAGGCCTTCACGCTGATCTTGAAGTCGTGGAAATCGTGCTGCTGGAGGATGTTCGCGTGATAGAGCGCGCTTTCCACCAGCGCCTCGGGGTTCGGTTCGCCGTATTTCTCCAAAAGGTGCTTTTCCAGGCTGCCGGCGTTGACGCCGATGCGCATCGAACAGCCGTGATCGCGCGCCGCCCGGATGACTTCCCTCACCCGCTCGTCGGAGCCGATATTGCCCGGGTTGATGCGCAGGCAGGCGGCGCCGCTCTCCGCGGCCTCGATGGCGCGGCGGTAGTGGAAATGGATGTCGGCCACCACCGGCACATGCACCTGGCGGACGATGTCCTTCAGCGCCAGCGCGCTCTCCCGGTCGGGGCAGGAGACGCGGACGATGTCCACCCCGGCCGTCTCGGCGCGGTGGATCTGCGCCACC
The DNA here is from genome assembly GCA_021807785.1 of Pseudomonadota bacterium. GTDB lineage: Bacteria > Pseudomonadota > Alphaproteobacteria > Acetobacterales > Acetobacteraceae > JAJZVS01. Next base: position 2,577 of record JAKBCO010000039.1, on the reverse strand, counting down.
GTGCCGGCGACATCGGTGGTCAGCGTGTTGGTCATGGTCTGCACCGGGATCGGCGCATCGCCGCCCACCGGGACGTTACCCACCATGATGCGGCGAGACTTGCGGCGGGTGATCTGCTGATAGGGGCGGTACGAGCTCATCGCGGTGCGATCTCCGGCGGCGGGCGGTGACGGCGATATGGGGCGGGGCGGCGCTGCGCGCTATGGCGTGCCGGCAGGGGCCGGAGTGGGTGCGGAGGGAGGCGCCGATGCGGGTGCGGCGGGGGGCGACAGCGGCACGTTGCGCAGCACCGCGCCGGACGCGCCCAGCGGCGGCGAGGCGACGCCGTTGGTGACCAGCTCGGTGCCGCCGGCATTGCCGGTGGTCATCGCCAGCGCCGGGCCGGGCGGCACCGTCCAGCTGTCGCCGGCATGGAGCAGATGGCTGAACAGCACGGTGCCGCTGGCGTCGCGCACCTCGATCCAGGCGTCGGCGGTGGCGCGCACCGCCAGGGCGGGGGCGGCGGCCAGGGCGGCGTCCTCGGCGGCGGTGGGCATCGCGGCGGCCGCGGACCCGGGCGGCACGGAAGCGGTCGCCGGCGCCGCCGTGGCGGCGGAGGTCTGGGGCGCCGAGGGGGTCGCGGCGGCGAGCTGCGGCCCAGCGGTGGGTGCGGTGGACGGCGCCGCGGAGGCGGCGACCGATGCGACCGCCACCGGGGCGGCACCGACCGGCGCCGGCGCGATCGCCGCGGCGCCGCCGGATGCGGGTTTCGGCTTCGGTACTCGCGCCGGCGCGGGCGGCTTCGGCGCCACCAGCCGCGCCAGCCGGGCCGGCACCGGCTGCACCGCCTCGGCCGGCAGGCGCCCTTCGCCGGACAGATGATACCACCCGGCATAGGCCAGCACCGCCAGCCCCAGCCCCAGCATCATCAGCGCGCCCAGCGGCCGGCCCCGCTGCGGCAGCGGGGCGGGGAAGGAGAGATCGGCGGGCCGGTCCAGTTCCGCCGCCTCGGCCTTGAATCGGCGCACCGCGGCATCGGCATCCAGCCCCAGCGCCAGCGCATAGCTGCGCAGAAACGCCACCGGATAGGCCCCGCCCGGCAGATACCCCACCCGCCCGTCTTCCAGCGCTTGCAGATAGGCGCGGCGGATGCGCAACCTGGCGGCGAGTTCGTCCAGCGATCGGCCGGCCCGTTCCCGCGCCACCGCCAGCTCGGCACCCACCATCGGCGCCTGGACAGCATCGGAGGCAAGGCGGGTCATCCGCTCCGGAGCGCCTGCCGCCAGTGACGATCTGCGATGTTGCAGCACGAAAGCCCGACCCTGGTTCGTTTCCGCTGGTGGCAATCCGCCCCTGCCGGCAGGCGCGGCTTAGCACCGCCCGCGCGGCTCCGCCAGGGACAAGCTCACTCTGCGACCAATCCCGACCGCCGTCGAGGCCACTCATCGCCCCGTTCCCGTACTGTCACGGAACCGTGACCGGATCGCCACAGGCGATGCATTCCGCGGTATGCTGCGCCTCCGGCCCAAACGCGGAGTCGCCCCCCATGCTGCATCTGGTGAAACTCGCCGTCGGCGTGCGCGACCTCGAACATCTGCGCGCGATCCAGGCGGAACGCGCCGTCACTCACCCGCCGCTGCGCCACCGCACCCGCCAGTTCCCCCGCCGGGTCGAGGAGCTGCGGGACGGCGGCTCGATCTTCTGGGTGATCGGCGGGATGCTGACGGCGCGGCAACGCCTGACCGACATCATCGACGATCACCGGGAGGACGGCTCGGCCTGCGCCGCCCTGCTGCTGGACCCGGCGCTGGTCGCGGTGCGCCCGACCCCGGTGCGCGCCTTCCAGGGCTGGCGCTACCTCTCCGCCGCCGCCGCCCCGGAAGACCTGACCCGCGCCGGCGCCTCCGACGCCGCGCTGCCGCCGGCGCTGCGCCGCGAACTGGCGGCGCTGTGCCTGATCTAATGTCCTGCCCCTGAAATGCCTTCCCATTTCAGGGGCAGGACACTGAAAACAAAGAGCGAGTGTCCCGACACATGCAGACGATATTTGCGAAGTCGGGACACTCGCCTAAGCCCGCGCCAGCAACCCCCGCAGCCGGCGCAGCTCGGCCAGCGTCGCCTCCGGATCGCCGCGCTCCACATCGACGTCGATCGCGGTCACCCCGAGCCCGGCCAGCGCCCGCAGATCCTCCAGGATCGCCGCCTCGTCCCCCGAAAACAGCCGCCGCTTCCCGTCGGAGGCCAGCGCCGGCACGCCCGCCCCCAGCCGCTTGACCCGATACGCCACCGTGACCGAACCCGCCGCCCGCCCCGCCGCCGCTTCCGCGGCGCGCAATCGCGCGATCCCGGCCTCCAGCCGGGGCAGGCTGTCGAACGGATGCGCCCGGTTGGTGCCGATCGGATACCAGGCCGCGCCGAACCGCGCCGCCCGCCGCAACGCCGGCGGCGACTCCCCACCCACCCAGATCGGCGGATGCGGGCGCTGCACCGGCTTCGGCGCCATCACCATGTCCTGGAACTGCGTGTAGCGGCCGGCGAAGCGCGGTTTTTCCTCGGTCCACAGGGCAACGAAGGCTTCGAGATACTCGTCGGTCACCG
>JAKBCO010000260.1 GCA_021807785.1 Pseudomonadota bacterium | reverse complement strand
GGTCTAGCGTCCGATCGCAGAGAAGCGTGAGTCGCAGCGCGACCACGCTTCGCCGCGTGAATCGGATACGCATACCGAAGGCGACGTATCGACTTTCCGTGAAAGTCGATACGAGCCGGCGGCGATCAGAACAACGTCCCGCGCGCGCACCCGTACCACGCCCGCCCCGCCGCCCCCGAAGCCGGCAGCTCCAGCGTCGGCAGCAGCGCCCCGCCGCCCACCACGTCGAGCCGCCCGCCCCCCAGCAGCAGCGCGATCCGCCCGATTGCCGCCGCATCCAGCGCCGAATACCCCACCGCGAGCCCGCCCGGCCCCAGCCGCGCCGGCACCACCCAGCCGCCGCCGCGCCCGGCGAAGCGCATCGCGCCCGCCCAGTGCCGCCCGGTCCGCCGCAGCGCCCCCGGCACATAGAGCACGAAGGTCACCCCATGGCCGCGCCGCACCGTCACCCGGAGCCGCCCGCCGCGCCCGTCGGCGCGCGCCACGCAGCCGGCTACCGGATCGGCCACGAACCGCCAGGCGGTGCCCACCCGCGCGCGCTGCGGCGCCGCCGGCGGCACCGCGAGCGGCAGCGGCAGCACCGGCCCCGCCGCCACCGGCTTCGGCTTCGGGGCCAATTGGCATCCCCCCAGCGCCAGCGCGCCGAGCCAAGCGATCATGGCGAAACGCGGGCGCACCCCAGGGGCCTCATGGTGATGACGGATCATGACCATAAAACGAAACGGCGGGGCCGCGACAGGGGGGACGAACGCGGCACCTCGATCCCCCGGTGCAGCCCCCACGCCGCCAGCACCGGCAACACCATCGCCAGCGGCACCCACAAAGCCGTGAACGCCACCGCGCTGCCCCCGGCCGCCCGCGCCAGCACCATCCCCAGCAGCTTCTGCACCGGCTCGTTCACAAGATAGAGAGGATAGGACACCGCCCCCAGCCAGCGCGGCAGCGGCGCCGCCAGCACGCGCGCCAGCTTCCAGCCGCCCCGCTGCGCCGCCAGACAGCCCACCCACACCAGCGGCGCCGCCAGCTTGCCCAGGCCCCCATGCAGGACGCAAAGCCCCAGCGTGGCCGCCAGCACCGCCGCGTGGCGCCGCCCGCTCGTGGGCGCCTCCAGCCACGCCGCCCCGGCGATCCCCAGCGCGAAATACTGCGCCGCGTTCGGCAGGAACGCGCGCGAGAATCGCCACCCCGCCGGCGCCACCGCCCCCCAGCCCAGCCCCGCCGCCGCCAGCCCCAGGAACAGCCACGGCAGCGCCCCACGCCAGCGCGCCCCACCGGCCCAGGCCAGGCCCGCGATCACCACATAGAACTGGAACTCGGTGGAGAGGCTCCACGCCGCCCCCAGAAATCCCACCCAGGCCCAGGGCAGCACCCCATGCGGGAGCAGCCCGTGCGTCAGGGTCAGATGCGCCGCCAGTACCGCCCAACCCTCCGCCGGCCACCCGCCGGACCAGATGAACCGCCCTGGATTGGCCGCCCCCACCCAGCCCATCGCGCCGAACGGCAGCGCCAGCGGCTGGATCGCCACCGCGCACGCCAGCACCGCCAGATAGACCGGCAGGATCCGCCGCGCCCGGGCGCGCAGGAACGGCCCCGGCCGCCAGCCGAACCGATCCAGCGAGCGGGTGATCACCAGCCCGCTGAGGACGAAGAACACATCGACCGCCGCCCCGCCATGCGCGAACGGGCGCAGCATCCAGCCCGGCAGCGCGGCGAACGGCGCCAGATGCGACAGCATCACATAGACCGCCAGCACCCCGCGCAGCCCGTCGAGCGCCGCCAGCCGGCCGCCCTCCGCCACCACCAATGAACGTTGCCGGACCACGCGCCACCTCGGCCAACCCACGCCGATGCTGCGCCGGAGCGGTTAACGCCCCGCGAACAGGCCGCCCAGCAAAGCCTCGACCGCCGCCGGCGTCTCCCACGCCAGCGCCACCCGCAGCACCCGCACCCCCTCCGCCGCCGGACCCAGCCGCGCCGCATCCTTGGCGGTGGTCGCCAGCACCGCCCCCAGGGCTGCCGCCCGCGCCCGCAGCGCCGCGATCTCGCGCGCCGCATAGGGATGGTGATCGGGGAACGGCTCGCGCCCCACCAGCACCGCCCCCACCTCCTCCAAGCTGGCGAAGACCTTCTCCGGCCGGCCGATGCCGGCGAACGCCAGCACCCGCACCCCCCGCCAGGAGAGCGCATCCGCCACCACCAGTCGCGCCCGCAGCACCGGCAGCCCCACCCGCGCCGCCACCCGCGCCGCCTCCCTTTGGCGATCCTCGCCGATCAGCACCATCGCCGCGCAGCGCGCCGCCGCCGCCACCACCGGCTCGCGCAGCGGCCCGGCCGGCAGCACCCGTCCGTTGCCGAACCCGGCCCCGCCATCCACCACCAGCAGCGACAGGTTCTTCACCAGCCCAGGGTTCTGCAGCCCGTCGTCCAGCACCAGCACCCCGGCGCCCGCCGCCACCGCCGCCCGCGCCGAGGCCGCCCGATCCGCCCCCACCCAGGTCGGCGCCACCGCCGCCAGCAGCTTCGCCTCGTCGCCCACCAGCGCCGCCGGGTCCTCCGCCGCCACAGGCCGCACCCCGCGCACCGCGCCGCCATAGCCGCGCAACAGCACATGCGGTGCCCGCCCGGACGCCGCCAGCCGCGCCGCCAGATCCAGCGCCACCACCGTCTTGCCCGACCCACCGACCGAGGCATTGCCCACGCACAGCACCGGCACCGAGGCCCGCCAGCCGCCCCGCGCCACCAGCCGCGCCGTCACCGCCGCCACCAGCCCCCCCAGCGGCGCCAGCACCACCCCCGGCCAGGCCGGCCCATCCGCCGCCCAGAACCGGGGAGGCCGCATCACAGCCGCCCCGCCAGCAACGCCTCGGCCAACTGCCCCGGCAGCGCATCCGCCCCGCTGGCCGCCGCCGCCGCCCGCGCCCCCATCGCCGCCCGCGCCGCCGGATCGCCCAGCATTGCCGCCACGAACCGCGTCAGGGCGGGGACATCGGCCACCATTTCCAACGCCCCCGCCGCAAGCAGCCCAGCCACCGCCGCCTCGAAATTGCCGACCCACGGCCCGGTCGCCACCGCGCAGCCCAGCCGCGCCGGCTCATACGGGTTCTGCCCGCCCCCGGGCGGCAACAGCGACCGGCCCATCAGCACCACCGGCGCCAGCCGATACCAGAGACCGAGCTCCCCCAGCGTATCCGCCACCCAGACCCCGCCCGCCGGCGGACCCTCCCCGGCCCCGCGCCGCGCCACTGCCAGCCCGGCCAACTCCGCCGCAACCTCCGCCCCCCGCTCGGGATGCCGCGGCACCAGGATCGTCACCAGCCCAGGCCAGTCCGAGGCGAGCTTCCGATGCGCCTCCGCAACCAGCGCCGCCTCGCCCGGATGCGTGCTCGCCGCCACCCACGCCGGCCGCCCGGCCAGCACCGCCCGCAGCCGCGCCAACTCCGCCACATCCGCCGCCAAGGTCGGCGCCGCCAGCTTCAGATTGCCCGGCATCGTCACCTGCCCCGCGCCCAGGGCGCGAAACCGCTCGGCATCGGCCTCGCTCTGCGCCGCCACCGCCACCCCGCCCAGAACCTCCCGCGCCAGCCCCGGCAACCGCCGCCAGCGCGCGAAACTGCGCGCCGACATCCGCCCGTTCAACACCAGCACCGGAATCCCGCGCCGCCGACAGGCCACCAGCCGATTGGGCCAGATCTCGCTCTCGACGAACCCCGCCACCTCCGGTTGCCAGAAATCCAGAAACCGAGCCACCCAGCGCGGCACATCCAACGGCGCGAACCGATGCACCACCCGCCCGGCCCAGCCCTCGGCCACGATCCGCTCCGTCACCAGCCGCGCCGACGTCACCGTCCCGGTGGTCAACACCACCCCACACCCACGCGCCACCAGCAACGCCACCACGGGAAATACCGAAACCACCTCCCCCACGCTCGCCGCATGAACCCAAACCACCCGCCCCGCCGGCCGCTCCCCCCAGGCAACCCCCCGCCGCTCCGCCACCCGCCCCCCCACCTCCTTCCCCCGCGCCACCCGCCGCCACACCAACACCCGTACCGCCGGCGCCATCACCGTGGCCGCGACGGACCAAACCCGGCGTGCGGTGGTCATGAGGGTGCGAGGGGCGGGAAGGCCAGGGGGCGCTGCCCCCTGGACCCCGGCCAAGGGCGGCGCCCTTGGAACCCCGGGTTGGTTCGGAGCGGGAGGGGGTGGGCGCGGGGCTGGGTGAGCGCGCAAGGCCAGTGGGCAGAACTGCCCGCTGGCCTTGCGCGCTCACAGATC
>JAKBCO010000259.1 GCA_021807785.1 Pseudomonadota bacterium | reverse complement strand
TCGCGTCCACCTGCGCCAGCGCCCGGTCCACCGCCGCCCAGCCGGCGCGGCCGACCCAGGGGCGGCCGTAGCGCGGCGCCCAGGCACTGGCCACCACCTCGCGCCCGGAAAGCCCGGGCGGCATGTCGGCGTGGCGCTGCGGCATGTAGCCCACGCCAGCGCCCGGGGCGGCCGGACGGCCGAGCACCGTCACCGTGCCGGCGGTGGGGGCGAGCAGCCCCAGCATCGCCTGCATCGCGGTGGTCTTGCCGGCGCCGTTCGGGCCCAGGACGCCGACGAAGACGCCGTCGGGGATGGCGAAGGACACGTCGCGCAGCACCTCGCGCGCGCCGCGCCGCAACGTGACGTGATCGAAGGCCACCGCGGTCATCGCGGCCCGCCGATCCGGGCGGCGAGGGCGTCGAGCTCGCCCAGCACCCAGCGCTGATAGGTGGTGTGGGCGGGTTCGGTCTCGGTCACCCCCAGCACCGGCACGCCGGCGCGCCGGGCCAGGTGCCGCAGGCGCTGCGCGGCGGGATCGGTGGCCTGACGATTGTAGATCAGCAGCCGGACCGCGTGGCCGGTGATGGCGCGATCCAGCGCCGCGACGTCGCGCGGGGCCGGCTCGGTGCCGTTCATCACCGCAAGCTGGAAGGCGGCGCCGCGCATCCGGAGACCGAGGGCGGCGGCGAGGTATCCGAACACCGGCTCGGTGGCCGCCACGGGCGCGCCGGCGAGCCGGGCGCGCAGGGTGGCGATGCGGGCGGCGATCGGCCGCAGCGAGGCGAGGAAGGCGGCTTCGCGGCGGCGATAGGCGGCGGCATGGGCCGGATCGCGCGCGATCAGCGCCGCGGTCAGGGCACGCGCCAGGGCAGGGGGCGTCCCCGGGGCGTACCAGAGATGCGGGTTGGCGCCGGGGCGCGCGCCGATCAGCCGCGCCACGGTCAGCACGGTACGGCCGGCCCGCGGCGCGCCGGCGAGCAGGCGGCGCATCCACGGGTCGTAGCCGGCGCCGTTCACCACCACGATGTCGGCGCGGGCAACGGCGCGGCCGACCGAGGGGGTGACCTCGAACAGATGCGGGTCGGTGTCGGGGTTGGACATCACCGCGGTCACCGTCACCCGTGGGCCGGCGATCTGGGCGGCGATGTCGGCATACATGTTCTCGGCCGCCAGGATGCGCGGGCGGGGCGCGGCGGCCAGCAGGAGCAGCAGGAGGAGCGGGCGGAGGCGGCGCATGGATTGGAATGTTATATCATTCCAATCCAGGGCGCCAGCAGACTACTCCGCCGCCGCGCGCGCCCCGGCCCGCCCGGTGAAATGCGGCATCACCTCGGTGCCGAAGCGCTCCAGCTGCTCCAGCGCCACCGCCTTCGGCACCCCCACCGACAGGCTGATCGACACCCGCTCCAGCCCCGGATAGGCCCGCTCCAGCTTTTCGAGATGGTCGATGATCTCCGCCGGCCCGCCGCAGAGGAAGCCGCCGGACGTCACCGCCGCCTCGATCCGCGGCAGGTCCGCCGCCGGCGCGCGGGCGGGGTCGCGCATGATCTCGATCTGCTGCTCGCTCAGCGCGCGGACCAGCCGCAACTCGCCGAACATCTTCATGTTCTCCTCGTAGTATTTCGCTGCCTCGCGCATCCCCTGCGCGCGCGAATCGGCGATGAAGAAATGGAACCCGAAGCAGAGCCGCTCGCCCAGCGCGATCTCGCGCCCGGCGCGCCGATGCGCCTCCTGGAAGGCCAGCACGGTCTTGTGCATCGCCCCGCCCTCGGCCGACCCGCCGCCCACCATGCCGCGGATGTCGTGCCGGGCCATGAAATCCAGCGCCCGCAGGCTGCCGCCCTGGATCGGCTGCCAGCATTCCACCGGCAGACGGCGCGGGCGCGGCACCAGGGTCAGTTCGGTCAGGTCATAGCCGCGATAGGGCACATGGGCCGGCAGGGTGTAGTGCTTGCCGTGGTGGGAGAAACTCTCGCTGTTGAACGCCTTGAAAACGATATCCACCTGTTCCTCGAACAACTCCCGGTTGGCCTCCTGGTCCAGCAGCGGCGCGCCGAAGGTTTCCACCTCGCGAGTATGGTAGCCGCGGCCGACGCCGAAGGTGACCCGCCCGCCGGTCAGGTGATCGACGGTGGCGAAATCCTCGGCCAGCCGCAGCGGGTGCCACATCGGCGCGATGTTGAACCCGCAGCCCAGCCGCAGCCGCTGCGTGCGGTGCGCCAGATGCAGCGCCAGCATCATCACGTTCGGGATGCACTCGTATCCCTCGTGCTGGAAATGATGCTCGGCCATCCAGAAGGTGTCGTAGCCCAGCCGGTCCATCACCGAGGCCATCGCCTCGGCCTTGTCGAACACCGAGGCCAGGCGTTCGGGCGACAGGCGGCGGTCGTTGACCGGGATGCCGCCGTAGCCGACCTCCTCGAGGTCCACATGGCCGGCGAACAGGCTGTCGAATTTCGTTATCATGGGTTCCTCCCGCCCCGGTTGCCCCGGGTCGGCCGCAGGCTACGCCGCCGGCGCGCTCAGCGGAACCCGCCGCCTTTCAGCCCCCCGCCTTCCAGCAACGCGACCAGCCCGGCCAGCAGCCGCACCGGCGGTGGGGGGCAGCCCGGAATGGTGAGATCGACCGGAATGATTTTTGCCACCGATCCGGCGCAGGCGGGGCTGTCGGCGAAGACCCCGCAGCCGGCCCCGCAATCCCCCACCGCCACCACCCATTTCGGCGCCGGGGTGGCGTCGTAGGTGCGCGCCAGCGCCTCCCGCATCGGCCAGGTTACCGGGCCGGTGACCATCAGCACGTCGGCGTGGCGCGGCGAGGCGACGAAGCGCAGGCCGAACCGTTCCAGATCGTACCACGGGTTCCCCAGCGCGTGCAGTTCGAGCTCGCAGCCGTTGCACGAGCCCGCGTCCACCGCGCGGATCGCGAGCCCGCGCCCCAGCCGCCGCTTCGCCGCGCGATCCAGCGCCGCCCCGGCGGCGGCGAGCTCCGGGTCCGGCGGCAGCGTCTCGGAGAGCGGCGGGCGCAGCCCCGCCAGGAGGGTGCGGAACATCAGAGATCGTGTCCCGAGTAGGAGCAGTTGAAGCTCTTGTTGCAGAGCGGGAAGTCGGCGACGATGTTGCCGAGGGTCGCGGCTTCCAGCAGCGGCCACTGGAACCAGGACGGGTCGCGCAGATGCGCGCGCGCCACCGCCGCGCCGTCGAGCCGCACCCAGGCCAGGATGTCGCCGCGGAACCCCTCGACCAGCGCCATCCCTTCGCCGGCCGCCGCCGGCAGCGGCCGATGCACCGGCCCGTCGGGCAGCCGGTCCAGGATGTCGGCGATCAGGCGCAGGCTGATGAAGATCTCCTCGATGCGGATCCAGACGCGGGCGTTGACGTCCCCCTCGGCGCGGGTCGGGATCTCGAAGGCGAGGCTGTCATAGGGCGCGTAGCCGGGGCTGCGGCGGGCGTCGAAGCCGCGGCCGGAGGCGCGGCCGACGAAGCCGCCGGCGCCGAAGCGGGCGGCGAGCTCGCGGGTGACGATGCCGGTGCCCACCGTGCGGTCCTGCAACGAGACGGTGCCGTCGTAGAGCCGCGCCAGCCGGCGGACGCGCCGTTCCAGCTCCGCGGTCAGGCGCAGCAGCGCGGCCGGCGCCGCCTCCGGCAGGTCGGCGGCCATGCCGCCCGGAACCACCCAGTCCATCATCAGCCGATGGCGGCAGCAGGTGGCGGCCGCGCGCAGCACCTGCTCGCGCAGCGCCGCGCAATGCGCGTGCATCAGCGCGAAGGCGGCATCGTTGCAGATGGCGCCGACATCGCCCAGATGGTTGGCGACCCGCTCGATCTCGGCGGCCAGCGCGCGCAGCCAGACCGCCCGCGGCGGGGCGGTGATGCCGGCGGCCCGCTCCGCCGCCAGGGCGAAGGCGAGCGCATAGGCGACGGTGGAATCGCCGCTGATCCGCCCGGCGATGCGCGCCGCCTGTTCCGGCGCGGCGCCGGTCAGCAACGCCTCCACCCCTTTGTGGGTGTAGCCGAGGCGCTGTTCCAGCCACACCACCGTCTCGCCGTCGCAGGTGAAGCGGAAATGCCCGGGTTCGATGATGCCGGCATGGACCGGCCCCACCGGGATCTGGTGCAGCCCGTCGCCCTCCACCGGCAGGAACGTGTAGGCGGTGGGAGACTCGCCATGGATCAGCCATGGCCGCGGGTCGGGCAGGCCCTGCGGATCGAGGCCGTACAGATCCCGCGCGGCGCGCTCCGGCCGCAGCGCGGGCGGGTGGCGGGCGGAGACCGCGGGATAGGGGCTGGCGCGGGTCAGATGGACCAGCGCATCGCCCTCGAGCGTGGCCAGATGCAC